>CAMDPJ010000013.1 GCA_945903925.1 Chryseobacterium gleum | reverse complement strand
ACTCATGGAAAACTGACTACAGGCAAAATCATCAAGACCGAAATCATAGAAAACATTTCCATAAATAATCAGCATCCAATCGAAGTGACTTATCAATTTGAAATTGATGGAAATAATAGCACTTCAACTGTTCAAACACTTGATAGTGGCTTTGTTTCTGAATTGCAGCAAAAAACCAACATCGATATTATGTTTTTAAATAATCAATCAATTGTTGTTGGCTTGATGCCTTATAGTTTTGGTATGTGGTATATTTACTTATTCCCCCTTCCTTTTCTTATGATTGCTTTGCCTTTTTTATTCTTTGCTATATCAAAAGCACGAACGGAAATTAATTTATTTATATACGGAGTGGTTCGTGAAGCGAGAATTTTAGAGATGAGACGTAAGTCAGGATTGCCTGTTTCTGGTGTAGGAGAGGGTGTTGTAGTTTATTATCAATACATGATGGACTCAGGAAAGGAAAACTTAGCTGAATCTCTAATAAGTAGTAATATTTTTAATGAAAAGAAATCGGGTGATGTAATAAAGATATTTGTAGATCCGAACGATGATAGCAGTTCTTGTATAATTTCTAAATTGGAAGATGTAAGGAATGGTTGGAATGTTTTATAGCTAAATTTAATATTACGAACGTCGCTTATTAATCATCATCCTTACCATCCTTCCATCCTTTTAAATCAAGGTTCAGACAATAATTAATTCTGATTCTTATCACTCTAGAAAATAAAAAATAGAAATTTCTTTACAAAACACTTATCAGCGTTAATTATTTGCCTACTTTTGCAGCCACCTCGTAATTTCAAATTTAGCGAAGCGTAATTTGAAATCTTCATTTTAGCGATTTTTAATCGCGATAGTACTACATCAAGAATAGCTCATCGGCATTACAAATGCCTGAAAAAAGGATTTCAAATTGCGCTTCGCTAAATTTGAAATTACTTGGCTGTGTGTGAAGTGCTATTCTAAAGAAATGGTTAAACCATCCTCATAAAAACCTCCGCAGGTAATTGAAAATAATCTTTTAATTTTTGCGCCATTTTAAGTGTTAGTTCGCGTCTTCCAGAAAGAATAGAAGACACGTGTCCCTTAGAACCAATAATAGGTTCTAGGTCTTTATTTTTCATTCCTCTTTCGGCCATTTTTAATTTAATCACTTCTATTGGGTCTAATTCTGGCAACTGAATATGCTTAGTTTCATAATCTTTCACCAACACTAAAAGTAAAGCCAATTCATCGGCTTCAGCGGTGCCTTCTTCAGTATGAAAAATGCTCATCGTTCTTTTGATGGCTTTTTGATAAGCTGCTTCGGTTTTTATTACTTTCCAAGTCATATTATTTTGTCTTGTAGTTTAAAATCTTTGTGTCGAATTCTATTGTCTCCACTTTTATTTTGTCGTATTCTTTATGTGTACCAAACCAAATAACATAAGCTGCCAATTGTTTAAAATTAATGGCTACTACCAATCGGTAATCGTTGCCTTTAATATTAAATACCACTCTGTTTTTACCAACAATACTGGCATTTCCATAAGTGGCTTTTAATTCGTTGAAGTTTTTAAATTCTTCTTTTAAGAACTCGTTATACCAAGTTAACAGCGCTATTTGAGCTTGTGGATATTTATCTATGTAAAATAATATAGCCCTTTTAACAATGATATTCACGGAATAAAGATATTTAAAAAGTTTTCAAATTGCAAACTATTTGCTTGTGATTTAGAATTGCACTTAAAGCAGCGGCCATAGCGTGGTCATTTTTCTTTTTCCATAAAATGAGAAATTGTTTTGTTTAGTTAAAGCGAAAATAATATTTTTTCACCTCCCCGCAAATTCCCCATACCACTTCCCCGAATTTTTTACCACACGCTCTTGAGTTTCAAAATCTACGTACACCAGGCCAAATCGAGGGTCGTAGCCTTCTGCCCATTCAAAATTATCGAGGAAAGACCACACAAAATAGCCTTCTACTTTTACACCTTCTTTGCGCGCTCGAGCAACTTGCGCGATGTGATTTTTTAGAAAATGAATTCGGTAATCATCGGCAACAGCGCCATCTAAAAGCTCGTCGTTAAAAGCAGCGCCATTTTCGGTTACTATCAGTTTAGGGATATTTGAATAGGCGCCTAATTTTTTTAAAATTGCGTAAATAGATTCAGGATAAATTTCCCATCCCATTGCTGTTAGCGGGGCATTTCTTTTTTCGGCTTTCACCAATGATGCCTTTATAAATGGCACATACCACGCATACTTTACCACTTCTCGTGTGTAGGTTTGTACACCTATGAAATCGAAGTCGAAGGTAAGTAATTCTTCATCACCAGGATGCATGTATTTCTCTATTTTTGCAATGAGTTTTAAATCTTGACTTGGATAACCCAATCCTAATAAGGGTTCTATGAAGAGTCGGTTGTAAATTACATCTGCTCTTTGTGCTGCTTTTTTGTCTTTTTCTGTATCGTTCAAGGGGTCGATGCCACTAAAAGAAATGGTGGTTCCTATATTTGCGTCTGGCAAAAGTTTTCTTAGAATTCGTCCGCCTTCGGCCTGACAAATAGTGGTGTGATGTGCTGCTGGCAAGAAGTTGCGTAATCCTTTTCTACCAGGTGCATGAATCCCTAAAAAATAACCTGCGCCTGTAAAAGCTAAAGGTTCATTCATCACCATCCAGTTTTTTACTCTGTCGCCAAAATGTTTGGCGCACACTTCAACATATTCACTAAACCAAGAGATGATTTCGCGATTGGTCCAACCGCCTTTTTCTTCCAACACTATAGGTAAATCCCAATGGTATAAGGTAATCCACGGCGTTATGCCTAATTCTAAACAACGATTGATTACGCGATTGTAAAAATCAATTCCTTCGGGATTAATATCTTCTGTTCCAAAGGGAAGTATGCGTGTCCAAGCCAATGAGAAGCGAAAATTTTTAATGCCCAGCCCTTTAAGCAACAACAAATCTTTTTCGTAGCGATGGTAGAAATCGCAGGCAATTTCGGCATGTTCGCTATTTTTTATTTTTCCTTTGGTTTGTGCAAATTCATCCCAGATGGAGAGTCCTTTGCCATATTTGGCATGCGCACCTTCTACCTGATAAGCAGAGACACCTGTTCCCCAAATAAAATCGTGAGGAAAAAATTGCTGAAGAGAATTCATTATTTAGATACTTGCAGTTGAGATGCTTGAATTAAAATTTTTAGGCACAGCTACATATTTTTCGTAATATTCCATAATTTGATTTACCATCAATTGTGTTTCGTCGGCCCATTCCATCTTAATGGCTTTGCCGAAATTGATCCAACGCAATATTTCCGGCAAGCGCTCGGGTTTTAGGGTTTTCACCACCTGAATGCCCATTTCATTTAAGGCCATGGCATTGCATTGCTGTTCGAACTGATTTTTTTGAGGCATCACCAATAATTTCTTGCCTAAATAAATAGCTTCGGAGGGAAGCGTGAAGCCAGCACTGCACAATATTCCGGCTGATGAAGCTACGCTTTTCAAAAATGCCTCGTTGGTGATGGGACGAACCCATACATTGTTATCACGATATTCAGTTTGTGTATGTTTGCTGAAAACCTGCCATTCTATTTGCGGAATATTTTTTAAAGCTTTTAATATTCTATCGTCGGAATAGAAGGGAAGATAAACCAGGTAGTGTCCTTCATTTGTTACTTCTATATTTCGTATTTCTTGTCGAACAATGGGATTGAAAACGCCAGGATTGTATTTCTGAAAATGGAAACCAAATTTCACTGTTGCCGGAGCATAATTACTCAATACTGCTTTTCCCATCCAATCTTTAGAGTCGCAAATAGGTACTCCTGGCGATAGGGCTACGGCTTGATTACTTAAGCCAACACAAACCTTGTTGCGCAGCCAGCAAGCCCATGAAGAAATGGGTTCGAAATCGCTAATCACTAAATCGTATTGATGAATAGGTAGATTGCGAATTTCGCTAATCAAGCGGCGGACCTTATTTTTCTGATAGGTTTTTAAAAAATCGATTCCGCCCTTTTTTCCAAACACAAAACCTAAGCCCAACAATCTGTATTTTATTTCCCATGGAAGAGATATTTCTGAATGGCAACCACTCAACAAAATATCTACTTCGCCTTTTTCTTTTAAGAAAGGAATAATGTGTCGGGCCCTTGCCAAATGCCCATTACCAGTTCCTTGTATAGCATATAAAATTCTCATTACGCCACCTTCATTTTAAATTCTTCCATCAACATGGTGAACAACTCTTTGTCGTTTTTGTGGGCGCTCGATTTATCATCCAGCTTAATGTTTTGTGCAATTGAATCTTCGTTGTAATTGTAAATCGTCCAAGCACCCTCATGATATTCCAAACAAGTTAAATTCTCAATCCAGTCGCCCGAATTAAGATATTGAACCTTTCCTTTATCGGTAACAATTTCTCTCATTTCAGGTTGATGAATATGTCCGCAAATCACATAATCATAACCATTGTGAATGGCGATATCTGCAGCAGTCTCTTCAAATTTATTGATGAATTTAACTGCGCTTTTCACTCCATTTTTAATTTTTTTTGAAAGTGACATTTTGCCCTTTCCCATTTTAATTGAAAAATAATTTACCGCTCTGTTGAGAAGGATTAACAAGTCGTAACCTACGCTACCCAATTTAGCCAACCACTTACTATATTGCATGGTAACATCGAAAACATCGCCGTGGAAAAGCCAAAAACTTTTGCCATCAATGTGCATTACTTTCTTATTCACAATTTCTAGTGAACCTAAGTTGAAGCCCACAAATTTTCGCATCATTTCATCGTGGTTTCCGGTGATATAAGAAACGTGAACACCTTCGGCCACCCATTTTAAAATATGTCGAATCACAAGCATGTGTTCTTTGGGCCAATAGCTCTTTTTAAATTGCCATATATCTATAATGTCGCCATTAAGAATTACACTTTTGGGTTGAACACTTTGCATGTATTGCAGTAATTCTTTGGCATGGCAGCCATAAGTCCCCAAATGCACATCACTAATCACCACCAAATCAACTTTCCTTTTCATGTTTATTGCTTTTTATTTTTATAATAGCTATTGCTAAATAGGAAAACCAAAAAATTTGCAAGTAAAACGGAAAAGGAAAAAGAGAATTTTTTGAGTAAAGAGGGAGCGATGTTCTTAAAAGCTTTTTGTTGCTTTATGTTTTTTTCTTGCAGATATATGCTTGCACTTTCGATAAGCGGTTTTTTTAGGAGAGCAAGTTACGGTTGATTCATTAAAATCATGTTTCCAAATGGTTATGTTAATATATTTGAAAGGTTAAGATTTTGGAAATAGAAAAGTATTGGTTTTGGACTGGCTATTTATTCTCTGTAGAAAATAAAAAATAGAAATTTTTTTACAAAACACTTATCAGCGTTAATTATTTGCCTATTTTTGTACCCACTCATAAAAGAATCAAATGACTGCTGTTAAAGAGATTAAAGACATTGTTACCATCCTGTTTGCAGGAGATTCGGGCGACGGTATTCAGTTAACCGGCGGACAGTTCACAGATACTGCCGCTTTGCTGGGTAATGATATTAGTACTTTCCCTAACTTCCCTGCCGAAATACGCGCCCCAATAGGCACTGTTGCTGGGGTGTCGGGATTTCAGTTGAACTTCGGTAGCGTGGAGATTTTCACCCCCGGAGATCAGTGCGATGTGCTAGTGGTGATGAACGCCGCTGCATTGAAAGTGAACATAAAGAACTTAAAGCAAGGTGGTGTTATTATCGCCAATACTGCTGGTTTCGATAAAAAGAATCTTCGTTTGGCTAAAATCGAAGAAGAGTACACTATTCAAAACGACAAAAAATTAGACGGATATAAAGTGCACGAAGTTGATGTTACCAAACTTACTCGTGAAACTTTAGAAAGTTCGGGCTTGGGTACCAAGGCTGTCGATCGTTCTAAAAATATGTTCGTGCTTGGTTTCTTGTATTGGATTTACGATCGACCGCTAGCCGCTACTATAGAGTTCATCGAATCTAAATTCAAAGGAAAACAAGATTTAATTGATACCAATATCAAGGTGTTGAAAGCAGGTTACAACTACGGTGAAACTTGTGAAGCTTTTCCAACTCAAATTGTAGTGAAGGCTGCCGACATTGAAAAAGGTGTTTACCGTAATGTTATTGGTAACCAAGCTGCAGCGATAGGTTTAATTTCTGCTGCACAAAAAGCAGGATTGGAATTGTTCTACGGAACTTATCCTATCACACCGGCTTCAGATATATTACACACACTATCTCGTCACAAAAATTTCGACGTTAAAACATACCAAGCGGAAGACGAAATTGCAGCCATTTGTTCTGCTATTGGTGCTTCTTATGCTGGTGCCTTAGGCGTAACAGCGTCTTCTGGTCCGGGTATCGCCCTTAAAGGTGAAGCCATCGGTTTAGCAGTTTCATTAGAGTTGCCTTTGGTGATTGTGAATGTTCAGCGCGGCGGACCGTCAACTGGTTTGCCAACCAAAACTGAGCAATCAGATTTAATGCAAGCGATGTATGGTAGAAACGGAGAAGCTCCTGTACCTATCATTGCTGCTCAATCTCCAACAGATTGTTTCGATGCTGCTTTTGAGGCTTGTAGAATTGCTGTTGAACACAATACTCCGGTTTTCTTCTTGTCGGATGGATACATCGCCAATGGTTCTGAACCTTGGAAAGTATTAACCAGCGAAGACTTACCAGAAATTAAAACTGAATTTGCTGCTCCAAGAGAAGAAACTGATGCTCCTTTCTTGGCTTACCAAAGAAATGAAAAAGGTGCTCGTCCGTGGGCTATACCTGGCACAAAAGGGTTAGCACATAGAATTGGTGGTATCGAGAAAGACAGCGTAACAGGTAATATTTCTTACGACCCAGATAACCACGAATTGATGACGAAATTGCGTCAGGCTAAAGTGGATAAAATTGCTGATTATATACCTGAGCAAAAACTCGACAATGGTTCATTTGATGATAAGATGTTGATTTTAAGCTGGGGTTCAACGTACGGTGTGGTGAAAACTGCAGTGAGAGATTTAAGAGCTGAAGGTTTATCTGTAGCGCACGCACATGTTCGTTACATGAATCCTTTGCCTAAAAACTTAGGTGATATGTTGAAGAAATACGACAAGATTTTAATGCCTGAGATGAATAACGGACAGTTTGTAAAAATCATTCGCGACAAGTATTTGGTGCCAGCAATTCCTTTCAATAAGATTCAAGGATTGCCATTCTTCACCAAAGAAGTGGTTGATAAAGTTAAAGAAGTACTAAATAATTAGGTTCAAAGTTCAAAGTTTAATGTTTAAAGTTAGCTAACCTTAAACATGGAACATGGAACATTAAACATAAAAATATGACACAAGAAACTATTATAACAACAAAGCCGAAAGCGCAAGATTACGCTACCGATCAAGATGCGAGATGGTGCCCAGGTTGTGGTGACTACTCTATTTTGAAGCAAGTACAAAGTGTGTTTGCAGAGTTGGAAGTAGATAGAGACAATACTGTTTTCATTTCTGGAATCGGATGTTCGTCTCGTTTTCCTTACTACATGAATACCTATGGTTTACATAGTATCCACGGTCGCGCACCAGCATTTGCTGCAGGTCTAAGAGCTATCAAACCTAGTTTGAATACTTGGCTTATTTCTGGTGATGGTGATTCATTATCTATTGGAGGAAATCATTTTATTCATGCTCTAAGAAGAAACTTCAACATCAACTATTTGTTGTTCAACAACGAGATTTACGGTTTAACGAAAGGACAATATTCGCCTACTTCTGAAAAAGGAAAAGTGACCAAATCAACACCTTATGGTTCTGTTGATCACCCTTTCAATCCTTTGGCATTAAGTATGGGCGCAGATGCTACTTTTGTTGCGCGTTCTATGGACCGCGACCCTAAGCACATGCGTGCAGTCTTGTTGCGCGCACAGCAACATGTAGGAACATCATTGGTAGAGATTTACCAAAACTGTAATATTTTTAACGACGGTGCTTTCTTCATATTTACTGAAAAAGAAACCAAAGGAGATACTGTTCTTTTCTTAGAGCAAGGTAAACCATTGGTGTTTGGAGCGAACCAAGAGAAAGGAATTAAGTTAGATGGTTTTACACCAAAAGTGGTAAACCTAAGTGAAACTCCTATTGAGGAATTATGGGTGCATGATGAAACAGATAGAGGGAAGGCAAGTATCTTAGCGCGTTTCTTCGATGATCCATCTAAAGAAGGCGCATTACCTCGTCCGTTTGGTATTTTCTATGTAGAGAAAAGAGCTACGTACGAATCGGAAATGATTGAGCAAGTGAATAAAACTAAAACAGCGAAAGTTGCTAAGTTAGATGACTTGTTGAGAGGCAGCAATACTTGGGAGATTAAGTAAGAGAATTGAATAAATTGAAAAGCCGAAGTAAATTTTACTTCGGCTTTTTTGTTTTTGCGTATGTCCTATTGTAATAGCACTTTCAGTGCTTTTTTCTATTGTATCAATTGGTTGAACATAACCTACTAATTTGCGATATATCTAGATTGAATGATTTAAATTAGATGGGCACTGAAAGTGCCATTACAATAGGCATCCGTCAGCTGACGGACGCGCCTGGGCAAAAAGTTAAGCCAATCCGTAAATCTACCCCAACAAAATCTTCATTGTTTGTGCTGATGTTGTTCCATCACCATAAGGATTTACGGCATTGGCAACGCTAGTGTAATATTCTTTATCGTCAATCAATTTGATGGTCTCTTTTACAATAATCTCTGTATTTGTTCCTACCAATTTCGCTGTTCCAGCATCAACTCCTTCGCTGCGTTCTGTTACTTCACGCAATACCAAAACAGGTTTACCTAAGCTTGGTGCTTCTTCTTGAATTCCGCCAGAATCAGTCAATACCAAGTATGATTTATTCAATAACCAAATGAGGTATGGATAATCTAAGGGAGTAATTAATTTGATGTTTTTTTCTGTTAGATATTTGTGTGCGTTTTCTAAGATGTTCGGATTTAAGTGAACAGGATAAACGATTTCCATATCGGGATATCTCTTGGCAATTTGATTCACCGCATCGCAAATATGTTGGAATGGTTCACCAAAACTTTCTCTTCTGTGGCAAGTAAGCAAGATGATTTTTTTATTGAAATCGATGCCTTCAAAATGTTTGAAGAATACATCTTGGTCGAGAGATTCTACTTTTTTAATGCCGGCTAAAAGTGCATCAATAACAGTGTTTCCAACAATGTGAATGTTGTTTTTTATTCCTTCGGCACGAAGATTTTCAGCAGATTTAGGTGTTGGACAAAAATGCCATTCAGCAATGCGTGAAGTTAAAATTCTATTCATCTCTTCAGGAAATGGAGAATACATATCGCCGCTTCGCAAACCGGCTTCAATATGAACTACTTTTATTTTTTGGTAAAAAGCAGCCATTGCGCCCGCCATCACAGTTGAAGTATCACCTTGAACAAAAACGTAATCGAAATGTTCTTTCAATAAAATATCATTGGTGATTTTTATGATCAAATCTGCCGTTAGTTTGGGTAATGTTTGTCCGGGCGACATGATATTCAAATCATAATCAGGTGTAATCTCAAAGAAGTGTAATACTTGGTCAAGCATTTCACGGTGTTGAGCAGTAACACCCACTTTAACAGTGCAACCTTTGTGCTTTTTAAATTCGGTAATTAGCGGAGCCAATTTGATTGCTTCTGGTCTTGTTCCAAACAGGAATAGAATATTCTTCATCAGTATCTTAATTCTTTAATGTTGAAGGCCATTGCATTGCTTATGATTAAATCTTTCGCATTGGCATCGATATTAAAAGTATAATTTTTTTCTTTAGGAAGATACAGTGATAGCATTTGGACATCTTTCCAGTCAGAACATTTGATGTTGCTTTGCGTGTTTTCTAGGGCTTTTGCCATTGCTGGATAAGGATTTATTTTTCGGTTTTTTGGAATATCACTGTAAATGGCGTTCAATGAAAAATTAAGAATTACAATTTGAACAACAATCAATATAACTCCTACAATTTTATTTTTCTCCCAAATATAAATCAGTCCAAGTGCCAAAAATATAAAGATGTATGGCGCAACAAAGTTTGAATACAATGGTTGAAAGGAAATGGTGTGTCCGCTACTTACCGCCGAGTAAGCGGCAAATAAAATTTGTGTAATAAATAAAGTGAAAAAGAATAAGTACTGCTTTCTATTTTCTTTATTTTTCCAAAAGAGAAAAGCAATGATGCCTAAAGGTAATAGCAGAAGAGGCATAATCATTCTTATTCTAAAGAATGCTTGAAGTGAATTGCCAAATTCTTGCAGAGAAACTTGTATAACGCCTGTAATGATATTTCCAATGGAGGCTGGCATCACAAAGCCTAAAGAGCCCTCTTTGTATTCGGCCAATATTTTGGCGTAAGAATCTGTTTGGTATTTTAATATTTTCAATCCTTCCAAGCCCCCATTCATCATCCACAAGGCAAATATTAACAGGGCAATAGTACCCCCGGCGATTAAATTTACCCATCCTTTTTTATTTCTTAATAAAAGCAATGCAATAAGAACGTGGGCGATAAAAACGCTTGCGGTTAAGTAGTGTGAAAGTAAAGCTATGCCTGCACATAGTCCGTACAAAAATATCTTTAGCCAAGGTTTTTCTATTTCTTTATTGAATACAAATTGCCACAAAATAAATGAAGCGCTCAAAGTAAAAAATACGGCCATTGAGTAAGATCTTGCTTCATTAGCATATGCAACAGATAACGGATTTAGCGCAAATAGTACGAGCACAAATGAAGCTGTTTTAAATCCGAAATTCTTTAAGGAGAATAAGAAAATTAGGCCTAAAGAAGCCAAGGAGAAAAGAACTGAAAGCGCTCGCGCGGCTGCATCACTCGTACCGAAAGTGTTGATCCAAAAATGAAGTGTAAAATTATAGGCGACACAATTTCCATTGTCGGCAATGGTGCTCAGATAAACATTGTGTAAAGTGTTTTTCTCGAGTAAAGTCTTTGAATTAACAATTGAATCAGAGATAGTGGCATCGCCATATTTGATGCCTTGAGAGATAATTACCGATGTTTTTTCATCGAACCAAATGCTATGGTCGCTAATGTTAATCAGTCTCAGAAATAGAGCGAAAAGGAGTATGGAAAAAATTAATGCTTTCTGGGAATTACTTAGAGCCAGCATGTTTTGCAATTAATTTTAGCGTTTGATTAATGGTTTTGCTAACGTTCATTTTGCTGTCGCCAATTTTTCTGTCGTACCTTAAGATCATTGGCATTTCATGAATGATTGCTCCGGTTTTGCCCATCTTAATGATGATTTCGGCCATACATGCAAAGCCTTGTTCTTCTATGAGTTTATCGCCGTATTTGGCATTTACTGTATTTAGCATTTCCACTTTGTAAGCCCTAAAACCACAAGTGAAATCGCGAACACCTTTAATAGGTATAAACAATCTAAACATCATTCCTGCTGCCCATCCTGTAAATTCTCTAAATTTTGTTAAGCCATAAACTCTTGACTCTGGCTGAAAACGAGAGGCTATTACAACATCACTTCCTTCGTTTACTTGTTTGATCATGCGTTCGATAAGCATTGGGTTGTGACTGTCATCGCCATCTAGTGCCACCACAATATCATTTTCAGTTAGTCCTTCAGCACCAGCCTTTAAACCTTCTCTCATGGCATTGGCTAAACCTTTGTTGGGTTGAACATCAACAATAATTTTAGGAATTGCCATTTGAAAATCCTTCGCCACACCAATGGTATTGTCTTTACTGCCATCGTTTACAACTACTACTTCCAAAGAGATATAGGGCATTTGTTCGGCCAAAGTTCCAATACGGGTAAGTAATTTCGGAAGATTTTGTTCTTCGTTGTAACAAGGCAGTAAAATTCTAACTTTTTGCTTCATGGCTCTTTTTTATCGGTAGTAAAGATAAAAAAGAACTTGATATTTTAAGCTAGATATTTGCCTACAATTGGCATTCTTCTGCCGGTGCCGAAGGCTTTGCTTGAAACCCTTAATATTGGTGGTGTTTGGTGACGTTTGTACTCTGTGGTGTTCACCATTTTGAGTACTTTTTTAACGGTTGCGGCGTCGAAACCTTGTTGAATAATGGCATCCGGCCCATTTCTCAATTCTATATATTGATAAAGTATTTTGTCTAAAACATCGTATTCGGGAAGAGAATCGCTGTCTTTTTGTCCGGGACGCAATTCGGCAGATGGTGCTTTTTCTATGCTATTCAAGGGAATAATTCCATTATCACGATTGATATAGTGCGCCAAATCGTAAACTTCTAGTTTGTATAAATCGCCTAAAATGGATAGTCCGCCATTCATATCGCCATACAAAGTTCCGTAGCCCACGGCAGCCTCACTTTTATTGGTAGTATTGAGAAGAATGTGCCCGAATTTATTAGAAACCGCCATCAACAAAGTTCCTCTTATTCTTGCCTGCAAATTCTCTTCGGCCAAATTAAAAGGCAAATTTTGAAAGAGGGGAGCCAATTGCTTGCTGAAAGCCGAAAACAAAGGTTCAATTTCAATTAAATGCTGTTCGGCATTAAGATTAGCTGCTAGTTTTCGGGCATCGCTAATAGAATGATCAGAAGAAAATTGAGAAGGCATTAAAACGCCCAGCACATTTTCATTTCCCAAAGCCTCAGCCGCCATGGCATAAACCACGGCAGAATCTATTCCGCCTGAGAGTCCGACTAAGGCTTTTTTGAATCCCAGTTTGCCAAAATAATCTCGAATACCACTTATTAAAGCATCGTGAATTAAGGCGACTTTTGATTTCTCGATTTGTGTTTTTGCAGCGCTAATTTCTTTTGTATCGATAATAGAAAAATCTTCTTCAAAATATTTTAATTCATTTTGAATTTCTCCTCTTGCATTGATGAATATTGATCCTCCATCAAAGATGAGTTCCGTTTGTGCGCCAACTTGGTTGCAGTAAACAATAGGTAATTGGTATTTATCGAAAGTAGCTTTAAGCACTTTTTTTCTGTCTTTTTCTTGATTGTAATTGAAGGGAGATGCCGCAATATTAACGATCAACGAAGGCTTTAGCTTAGCCAATTCTTCCATTGGGTCTACTTCATAAAGTTGATCAACTATATTCCAAAGATCCTCACAAATACTAACGGCAATTTTTTCGCCTTTAAACTCAAGTAAATCAAAGCTTTTGTTAGGTTCGAAATAGCGGTATTCATCAAAAATATCGTAGTTGGGCAACAATGTTTTATGGAAGATGTCTTCTACTTTTCCATTGTTTAAAAAGTACGCCGAGTTGTATAGCTTTTTACCTCTTTGATTGTTGTTTTTTGAAGGAGCGCCAACAATAGCTGCAATTGTGGTGCAATGTTTCGCGATGCTATTTATACTATTGCTGCACTCTTCTATAAACTCATCAAATTCTAAAAAATCACGCGGAGGATAGCCACAAATGGCTAACTCAGAAAAAATAATTAAGTCGGCATTCTCTTGTTCAGCTTTTTGTATGGATGCAATTATTTTTGAAGTATTGGCTTCAAAATTTCCTACATGGTAATTAAGTTGAGCAAGGGATATTTTCATTTTTAGAAAAGGATACCTGCTGTTAAGGTAAAGTATTTAGAGCTTATTGCTTGTTTCAATGGATCGTAAGTTACTTTTTTATAATTAGTATTTGTTAAGATATCCGATTGTTTCGACATACTTGAAGTAAAACCATCAACGTATTGTAAACCGATGAGAAGAGAGGTAGAACCCGAAAGGTTGTATTCAACTCCCAAACCAGCAACTAAAGAGGCTCTGAATAAATTAGCATCTTCTCTTACGCTTATTGTTTCTTCTCCATTTTTATCAGACAAGATAGATGAGCCATTTCCAGATGCATTGAAATAAGTAAGATTTGTGGCGCTAGCATTCCAAGTAATAGAAGGCATTACCCCAACTTGCATCCAGTAGGTGAGCAATCCAATTTCACTGGTTTTTAATTTTAAGCACAAGGGAATATCGATAGTTTGCAGGGTGTATTTTGCTGAAGTCATGTGGTAATTAACTTTTTCCCTAACAAATGTAACGTAGCTGCTGTCGTCGAAAGATAAAGTGCCAGAGTGTACGGTGATATCTCCACCAAAAACAAAAGATGCAGTGTTAGAAATTCTTTTTTCTATCTGAACACCGCCTCCAAATTGCATCCCTGGCGATTTGTAGCTCGCTTCTGCTGTATTAGATTTTAGCCAAGAACCGCCAATATTGGCTTTAATTGCAAATCTATATTTTTGAGGTGAGGTACTAACTGAAGTAGTAGTTGTGGCAGATTGTGCATTCAACGCGCTAGTTGCAGCAGTTAACAGGATTATTGAAAGTAACTTTTTCATGCTATTTAAATTTAAGTTTAAGTATTTTGAATATCCACCCAAAGGTGAATAGATATTTTATATTTTTGAAGTTGTATGAACGAGTGAAACAAAACTAATAATTTTTGCTGTGAAGTCAATTTATCCAAAATTCATTCCTCTTTTATTGCTCGTTTTTTTTTCTTGTGAAGAAAATCCTTTGAAGGTGGAGGTGAAAGTGCCTGAAGTGCCTGTTCGCGTTAAAAGATACGATGTTGATGCGTTTAACATCAACCGCGCAAATGTTGAAAAAGAGAAGTACAACTTGGCAAAAAATTATTCTTTGTTTTTTGAAGTAGATGAAAAAGACCCGCGTTCTGTAATGTATTTGTTAGAATATGTGGAATTGCCCCTAAACAAAGAATTGCATGATGAGGTGCAAAAAAAATACAAGGATTTAACTTTCTTAGAGAGCGATTTAACCAAGTTTTTCTCTTATTATCAGTATTATTTCCCCAAAGACAAAAGACCAGAAATTTACACATACATTTCCTCTTTAGACTTTGAGCACCCTGTAGATTGGATTGATAGTTTGCATACAGTGGTGATTGCCTTAGATATGTATTTAGGATCTGCTTTTAAGCCTTATTATATGGCGCCACTCAACTTGTTTCAGTACCAAACTTACAAGCTGCAAGAGAAATTTATACCAGTAGATATCTTCAAGGCCGCCGCTCGTGCTAAGTATGAAAATTTGGAATACGAAGGAAATACCATGATAGAGAAAATGATTTCTGAAGGAAAGGTTCAATATTTTGTAAATGCCATGATGCCTTTCGCTGAGGATTCAACAAGATTAAAATATACTTCTAAGCAGATGGAGTGGGCCAAAAATAGTGAATTGGGCTTGTGGCGATTTTTTGTAGATAAGAAGTTGTTGCATTCTGAGGATTATGTATCGTACAAAAAGTACATTGAAGACGGACCCTTTACTTTCTCTGAAGAGGCTGATTCTCCCGGTAGAATTGGAGAATACATAGGTTTCAAAATCGTAAAATCATATATGGAAAGTAATAAAGTAGGTTTAGATGACTTGATGAAAGACAAGAACTTGCTTAAAATTTTTCAAAAATCTAAATACAAACCCGAATAGTCATGGCGAAGAAAAATACACTCACTTTTACTGTTGAATTAGACGAAAATAGTTTACCCATCAATATAGAATGGAATGGAGAAGACAGCAGCAAAGAAAAAATTAAGGCTTTAATGATTTCTGTTTACGATGGCAATGAGCAAGTTGCTAAACGTGTTGATTTATGGACCAAAGACATGTACATTGAAGAAATGAAATTGTTTTATTTTCAGACGATAATGACGATGGCCGATGGCTTTGATCGCGCTACAGGAGAGACGGAGGTGTCGGAAAAAATGCGTGAATTTGGCAGAGAATTTGGGAAGAAGATGGAAGTGTTAAAATAATGGCACAACAGATTATTTCTGACCTTAAAAAAATTGCCGACCCCGAATACATTGCCGTGCATGAGCATTTTGGTATTAAAGCAAAAAAGGCCTTAGGCCTGCGGATTCCGCAATTACGTGCTTACGCAAAGAAGTATAAAAACAATCACGAATTGGCGCTTCAACTTTGGAAAAGTGATATTCATGAAGTGAAAATATTGGCCATATTTATTGCCGATCCAAAACAAGTTACTGAAGCGTTGACACCAAGAGAACCCGAATTTGAGAAAAGAACGGGCTATTCTTTAATGTGTTATTTAGCTGTACACGATAAAAAAGCAAAAGATGAAAAAATAAGTGCATTTTTCCCTTTGATTGAATGGGGCGCTGATGATGATAGAAATTTTGTGAAGAAGGCAGTGAATTAGGCACTTGGTAAAATTGGAAAAAGAAATAGCAATTTGCATCAACAGGCGATTGAATGCGCCGAAAGAATTAAATTGCAAAAAAGTAAAAGTGCGAAATGGATTGCAAATGATGCATTACGAGAATTGCGAAATGAGAAGATTGTGCAGAGGGTGAAGAATAAATAGTAAAGTATGTGGAGATATTTAGAATACAGCTTTTCAAGTTTCGAATCACTAACTAACTCTCCTCCTTTTGAAGGAGGAGTGCCGCAGGCGAGGTGGTTATTAAAGAGATTATTTTATTTTATTGAAAGTGTATTTCCATTAACCACCTCCCCCTTCGGGTACTCCTCCTTCAAAAGGAGGAGAGTTAGTAAGTTACCCGTTCTGCTTAACTTTATTATGTAAAACTATACTACCTAATGAATCCCATCTACACCATACTCCACACTTTAGTACGCATCACGCTTCCATTATACTATCGTAAAATTCACGTTACAGGAATCGAAAACTTTCCAAAAGACAAACCTGTTTTACTTGCGGTAAATCATCAAAATGCTTTTTTGGATGGCGTTTTAGTGGCTTATAAACTCGATAAACAATTGTATTTCTTAGCGCGATCAGATGCGTTTAAAGGAAAAATTGCTGCTAAAATTTTAAAAGCAATGAACTTGGTGCCCATCTACAGAAAACAAGATGGAACAGGGGTAGAGAACAACGCCCAAGTTTTTCAATGGTGTTACAAAACGCTTGAAGAACTTAAACCCGTGTTGATTTTTCCAGAAGGTACTTGCGAGCCGCACAAACACATGTTCCCCTTAAAAAAAGGAATGGCGCGAATTGCTTTGGGTGCTTTAGAATCTCATCCCAACATGGATTTGCAAGTAGTGCCAGTTGCCCTAAATTATGAAGACCACATGGCTTTTCGTTCGAAAGTATGGGTTGATTTTGGTGAGCCCATTTCAGTGCAAAAAATAGTAAAAGATTGTTCTTCCTCTGGCGATAGAGTAAAAACGTTAACGAATAAAGTGGAAGAGGAATTGCGCACAATGGTGCTGCACATCGAAAAAGAAAATTACAATGCGCATCATGAAGTGGTGATGCACAATATGGCTGTTCATCAACCGCAGTCGGGAGTGGAATTGGTGGAGTTGGCAAAATCTAAAGATAAAAATGAGCAGGCTAAACCAAAAGATTCTACTTCTGTTATGGCCATGATTTTATCTTTCCCTTTCTTGTTATTTCACCGTCCGCTATATTATTTAATCGATTGGATAGCCGCTAAATTTACGGGTAAAGATGAATTTTTCCCTTCTATAAAATATGGATTACTCACTCTTACTTTTCCTTTTTATTGGTTGATCTTGGCTTTTTCTTTAGGAGGAATATTAGGCTTTTCGTTTTTAGGAATTGTGTTGTTCTGGTTTGTCTTTCCTATAACGGCTTGGATAGGCATGATTTTAAAAGGGGTGTGATTGTCTTTTTTGTTCAAAAAAATAGAGATAAATTAAAGTATTCAAATAATGTAGATGTGTTTATCTTGATTCTAACAAGTTGATTTTTTCTTCCAACAAAGCAATTGTCTTTTCGTATAGCAATCGCTGTTTGTCGTCTAATCCTTGATAGTTAACCGAGAAGCTTTTGTCATGCGCAGTACCATGGTTATTGAAAATATATTTATCTGAAAAGTTGATAAGGTCTTCTACTTTCACTTCTAAAATATCGGCGATATTTTTAATTCTCGACAAGGTTAAATCAGAATCATCTCTTTCTAGTTTCGCGCATGCAGGTTGACTTATACCTAAACGAGTAGCCATATATTCCTGAGTGTAGCTTTTCAACTCTCTTACTTTTCTAATTTTAGTTCCAATCTCCATGGTTATAAATTATTCGGTTAAGTTATAAATTACAATCGGAATTTAAGGATCAATTCTGTTTTAAAAAATAGTTTTGCAGGGAATTAACTACGCACCTAAGCAAAATATTAAACTGTAAACTATGAAATTAAAATTCGTAATGCTATTGCTAGCGTTCACTTGTGTGTATTCAATACAAATAAATGGACAATGTAATTTCCAAAACATTCAAGCATCTATTGTTCCTTCATGTGGAGGAGATAGCAGCGGAAGCATCGCTCTAACTGGCCTAGACGATTTTTTTTCTGGTCAATTAAGTTTTCTAGACTGCACGGCTGGAACGCTTGTTACAGGAACAAATATTATCGTAAATGCAGGCGAAACAAAAAGAATCGGAACTACTGCTTGGGCAAATATCACAATTAATGGAGGAACATTAATTATTTGCGGATCGGTATCGATATTAAACCTCAATATACAAGAAGGTGCTTTAATAAACAACGGATCTCTTGCGATTCATAGCAATGTTAATATTCCCGAAAAAGGAGCAATAATAAATAATAATGGCTCTGTTGCTTTTTACAACCCTCTTACTATCTCAGGAACGTTATTTAACCTTTATGGCTCAATGGCTACATATTCAACTTTAACAACTAACGGTCAAGGTGAAATATTAAATAATTCAACATTTAGCAATGCCGCATTAGGAACATCGTTACCTGATAATTTTGATGAAAATGAGGCGAAATCTTGTCGCGTTACATGGACAGGTACTTCGCAAGAAGGAACTATTTTAAGATATCTAAGTCCTGGGAATTACACGGCAAACATCTCTTGTGGGTTATGCAGTATTTCAAAAACCTACACAGTAGGCATTATTCCTCTTCCGCAAATAGCTATTACAAGCGTGCCTAACACATCTGATACTATGTGTAATGGAACTTTAATCGCTGAAGCTTCTGGGGGAATACCTCCGTATTATTTTATTTGGGCAGATGACTCTAATTCAGTTGTAGCTTTTGCAGATAGATATAACGCTGCATGCGCTGGAAAATACAACGTGTCCGTAATTGACTCTAAAGGATGTGGGAATCAAACATTTGTTGATTTAGTAAATAATAATTCCTCTATATACACTCCAATGGCAATGAGAAGCATGGATTTCTCTTCTGAACAATCCTATATTTCAACAAATCAAATTAATTATGATGAAATATCTACAGTGATTCCACCTGACACTATTGCTTTGTTGTTAAAAATGTCAGGAGAAAATGCCATTTGGGATATATCAAATATTGATTTAAAAAAATATGCGCCACAAGAAATGCCTGATCCTATTTTAAATTCAATGATCTCTTCTTCGAACTTATTACAGGAGTATTCTACCACCTTAGGAATTGAAAATACTTATGATTTCCCCGATTTACAATTGGGTGTTGAGTTATGAAGACAACGCAGGGCCACAAAATAAAACTGGTTTTTTGCAGCTAATTCGTTAGCAACGAAATGAAAAATACATAATATAAAAATCCCGTAATCAGATTTTGCGCAGCTAATCTAAAATCCCCTTTTAGTTCACCTTTCTGTTTCTTTTCAATATGTTCGTAATGGCTTCGCCGTATAGCGATTTTTAATGGCGATAGTTCTACTTTTAATTCTATCACGCAATGGCATTACAAATGCATGAGAAAGAAGATTTCAAATTAGCTGCGCGAAATTTGAAATTACGGCCTGGATAGGAATGATTTTAAAAGGGGTATAAATTACTATATTTACCCATCATGATTTCAACCATCATCATTGTCGTTTTTGTTTTAGGTTATTTGGCCATTGCGCTAGAACATTCTATTAAAATTGATAAAGCTGCCACTGCATTATTTACTGGTGTGGCTTGTTGGACTTTATATGCTTTTACAGGTGTTTCGCATGAAACCGTAGAGCATGGTTTGCTGCATCATGTATATGAAATTGCCAGTATTTTATTTTTTCTAATGGGCG
>CAMDPJ010000012.1 GCA_945903925.1 Chryseobacterium gleum | reverse complement strand
CTCTTCGCCAAAAAAGTAGCGCAGGCAGTAAAGAAAACCATTCCTTGCACGAAAGTAGGAATGGCTGTAGTTGGCTTAGAAGTGCCGCACGCACACATACATTTAATACCTATGACTGGCATTGGTGATTTAAATTTTTCAAGTCCACGAGTACAACTCAGTAAAGAAGAGTTTGTGAAATTAGCCGAAGAAATTTCGAATAATTTTTAATATTTAATCCCTTCGCCATTGATGCAGCGAATAATCCATATCACCCTTGGGCTATTTATCGCTTGCATTGTAAGCACTTGCAACAGCGAAGTCGATTCTCGACCGAAAAACCTTTTACAATACGATTTTTGTAGACTTAACGATGAGCACTCGACTGGTATTTGGAATTACAAAGCGACCGAAACAGATGATGCTTTTACGGGTTCTTACGTTTCTGCTGTCACCAAAGAAAATCCAATAGGCATCACTTATCAAAATACTTTTTCTAAAGCCTTAAACCGCCGCAACATTCAATTGATTTTTCATGGTAGAATAAAAACGAATGATGTAAAAGACTGCGGAGAATTCATTTTTCAAATCAAACAAAACGATGCTGTTTTGTTTGAAAAACATTGCGACAATAAACGCTTTATCAAAAAAGAAAACGAATGGACATTCTTTTGCGATACTGTAATCATCACACAAAATTTCACGTCGAATTCACTCAATAAACTCAATATTATTTTCCATCATACCGGAGGAAATTCTACTGTTGAAGCAGATGACATTCATGTAAAAATGTTCGACATCCACAATTATTCATTCTTACCTAAAGTGCCGCAAGCGCTAGAGAACAATAAAGAAAACAACACATTACTTGAAAACAATTTCTTTAAAATAAAATACAACGAAACACAACAAACCATAAACATCACCGACAAAAAAGGCAATACCTTAACCCAACAAATCACTTTTTTACTAGAGTATAAAAAAAACAGAAAAGACAGCATTTCCTCTTTGGCATTTCAGCAATTTGAGCTTCTAAAACAAGAAAAAAACGCCATTGAATTGATGGCAAAGAATAAGCTCATTGCTATTCATTTAAAGGTAAAAGCCGACAGTTCTTCAAAACTACATTTTAGCGCAACACGTGAATACCACGAACAAATTTTTACAGTTCGAGAAGCTGTAGTCGTTCAAGCGAGCGACAGTATTAGTGAGGTTTACAGAAGTAACCGACAAAGCGACACGCACAATTTTCAAGATGAATATTGGTTAGATAAAGAAGGCGCTAAATTTGGTAAAAACGAACGCTCCATATATTTCTACCACAACAAAAACATTAGTTCGGCACAACTCAATACTTTAAAAAATCAATTGATTGTAAATTTAGATTACAACGATGACCATCACTTCATTCGTTTTCCTTTGATAGAAAATTCAGCACAAGACGTAATGGAAGGATTATCTGAAAAAGAACATAAAGCAAAAAGTAAGGCTGCAAATGATTGGTCACTGTTTATCGGAGAAGAAGTTGGTTCGCTTCCTCGCTTCATGAAAAACAACAATGGTTTTGTTTCTACTTATATCTTTACTGAACATGCCGACAATACCGATTTACGCACACAATACGCCGTAAATTACGGCAGCGAAGAAATCACGTCTTACAACAAAGCTATTGGCGGATTTGCCAAATACAACATACCCAACACTAAAAGTATTTTTTACAACAACCAGAGTAAATCTACCAACACAAAAGCCAATGAGAATTTCACATCAGAAATTTGCAATTTAAAAGGCACTCTATTCTTTGAAAAATTTATCGATGAATTGTATGCTAACGGACAAGAAATTTGTTTGCATTCTCCCGATAATCTTACCACCACTCCAGCAAATCTTAAAGAAGCCATAGCATACATGGCCAAAAAATACCACAGCAAATCGTGGATAGATCACGGCTACGACAATGGTTTAGAAAACAACAGAGAAGATTTTGTGTGCGATGGCTTAGTGCCCTCCTCGCCTTATTACGCGCTAGATTTATGGCAAAAAAACAACACCCAATATTTTTGGAATTGCCAAAACGAACACAGCTGGATTCACACCCAATACCGTCATCTAAGCAGCTTAACAAATGTGTATCATGGCTGGGGAGATAGATTACCAAATCCTTCCTATTATCTAGAAGCAAATGCTTTAAACAAACCTTATTCATGGAGCACCAATCAGCATTTCGCTTTCTCCTCTGCACAACAATGGAAAGAATTGTACAACGAAAAAACATTGAATGATTTAATTTACAACCAAGGCGTTTGCATCAATCATTGCTATCCTTCTGCAGTAAGCAAAAATAGCGTTTATTGGAAAATGGATGAACAAGGAAAATGTGTAATTCAACCTGAATTTGATGAGGCTTTAAAACTTTTGGCGCACTACCGCGACAAACAATTATTAAACATTACCACCATAGAAAAATTTATGGATTACAATATTGCGGTAGAGAAAGTAAAATATGAAATTATTGGGAAAGGTAAAATCAGAATCACCAACACAGGCAACACGAATATCAAGGGATTGAGCATGATTGTAAATGCAAAAAACGTTAGTGCTAAAGGCAAAAACGTTTCATATAAAAAATGGAATGACGAATTGATTTTTTGGTTCGATTTGGGAGTTGGAGAGAGTGTGGTAATTGAATACAAGTAAAATTCTCCCGCAGATTTAAAACTATGATTATCCGTTATTTTACCACTAATACAATTTTAACCACGGAGGGCGCTGAGAACACAGAGTCCTTAAGAACGCAGAGCAATCAACTTAACATTGGAGATCACGGAGAGTGGCACCCGAAATAAGTTGTGTTTTTTTTACGTCCTGCGCTCTGTGCACTCATTAAAGCAAAGCGCCTTTATGTTCAAGCTCTGTGGAAATCTCCGTGTCTCTGCGCCCTCAGTGGTTAAAGAAATTAATTGAGATTCGGATATTATTGGGGATAAGCATTAAAGCCTTTATCAAATCAATGCTGCACTACAATCTGACTGGAGATGGTTTCCTTTTTCGGACTCACAATTCTCACGAAGTAAGTTCCGCTGGCGTAGTTTTGAGTGGGCAAGCTAAATTGATTTTCTCCTTGTAAAGAGGCTATCATCGCTGCGAATACTTCATTTCCTTGCGCATCATTGATGAAAATAAAATGTGATCCTGATTCTCTCGAGTGAAAATTCACCGTCATGGAAGCGTTGGCGGGATTAGGAAATAGCGCATTCATTTTAAATTCATTGCTGCTATCGTTGTCGATGGCAACGATGTTGAACGTTTCATTTTGTCCGTCGTAATCGTATTGTTTTAAACGGTAGTAGCTGGTACCGCTTGGTTGCTCATAATCCACAAAAGTATACTGTAATATATCATTGCTATTTCCGGCAGCATGCACTTTGCCAATGCTTTCAAAATTAACACCGTCCGAAGATCTTTGAACCTCAAAATATTCGCTATTGATTTCACTCGCCGTAATCCAATACAATTCATTAAAGTTTTTTCCTTTTTCGCCAGTGAATGAAACGAGTTTCACTGGAAGGGTGGAGGTAGGAACAATTTCTCCTGAAGCCAATTGGCTGGCAGTATAGGGATTTCCACTAATGGGTTCAATAAAAAATATTTGAGCCAATTTTCCAGCCGATAGTTCGGCGCTGGAGCCTGTAAAAATTTGTCCGGAAGTACCCGTAGTGCTGTTAAAGCCGCCTTGCCAGCCGTCGATGCGCAGTAGTGTACCGGCAGTCCAAGTTGTACCATTACTAGCAGCCAAGTTTAAAGCATGGCTGCCAGTGCCGAGCACAATTCTACTATTGGCAGAAAGCTTGAGCGTATTAACAGTTTCATTATATCCTGCGCCCGAACCGGTGGAGAGATATCCGCCATTCATTACCACATGACTTGAGTTTGAAATACGAGCAGCGGCGCCCAATTGCAGTGTTCCAGCAGAGATGGTAGTGGTTCCGGTGTAGGTGTTTGCTCCCGAAAGAACTAAAGAGCCCGCACCTTCTTTTGTCAGAGCCACCGTTCCAGTGGTATTTGAAATAACTCCCGAAAAGGTGGTTGAAGTACCATCGCCACCGCAAGTTAATGTTGGTGTTCCTGCTGCAGAAACATTGTTGATAGTTCCTGCACCCGCAATTGAACCTACGGTTTCACTATATGAATTCAAATCAAAAGTAGCGCCTGAGGACACAATAAGCGCGCTGGAATTGCTGATCACACCTGCTGCACCAAGTTTTAAAGTACCACCACTCACCACAGTAGATCCAGTGTAGGTATTGGTTCCGCTTAAGGTGGTGGTGTATGGAGAGCCGCCTGAGTTTAATTCATCAATAGTTAAAGTAAATCCGCCGCTAATCACACCACTTATAACCATGTTGTTCCATGATCCTCCACCCACTCCAACTTCACTATTGGCGTTGAGGGTAATGGTGCCGCTTAAAGTAACTAATCCGCCGCCGCCATCATGAGATATAGCCGGATGATTGGCGTTAACGCTACTACCATTAAGCACAAAATTGTTAGTGATGGTTAAAGCAGAGGGCGCCCACAAAAGCGCGAAGGCATTGGCGCTAATGGTTACAGTAGAAGTTCCAAAACTGGAAGCATTGTCGGCACGAATACAATGTCCGGTAATAGTAGTTCCACCTGAATAAGTGTTGGTTCCTGATTGCTGGTATAACCCTGCTCCTGATTTAATAATGGCTAAAGTACCGCTGGTATTTTTAATCACTCCCGAAAAAGTGGTTGAAGTATTGTCGCCACCAAAGGTAAGCGTAACGCTTGCGCCGCCCGCAGCATTATCCACAATACCAGCCCCTGCAAGAGATCCAATGGTTTCGTTTTTACTGTTCATGTCTAAGGTGGCTCCAGAAGCAACTGTTACTGCACTTGCATCAGGAATAACACCTGCTGCACCCAACTTAAGCGTACCTGCAGAAACAGTGGTGGATCCTGTATAAGTATTTACTCCCGAAAGCGTCATGGTGCCGCTACCTGTTTTAACCAGTTGCACATTGTTGGTAAAAGTACCGGTATAGGTAGTAGAACTGTTGTCGCTGCCAACGGTGAGTGTTTTTGCTGTGGAGGCGTTGTTGATGACAGCGCTTCCACTTGCTGCAAGACTACCTGCAGCGAGTGCATAGCCAGCCATTTGAATGGTTCCTGTGCCGTTAAGTGTTAAAGTGCCCGTTGTTGTATAATCAGCATCCATGGTTACACTAATACCAGTGCTGATGATAATAACATCACTACCTCCCGTCACCGGAGCTGCCTCGCCACCCCAAGTAGCAGTGTTACTCCAAGCGCCAGTCACCGATGCTGTTTTAGTTGCAGCAAAGGAATCAAAGGTGCAGAATAAAAAAATAAATAATATAAAACTCGGTATTCTTTTAGTCATATTTTGTGCTAATCGTATGCGGTTTGAACTTGATGCATTGCATTTATGTTTCACTTTAAGCAATCTCAAAAGCAAATTTTTGAAATCAAAGTATAAAGTGCTCAAATATTAAAAATATTAAAAATATTAAAAATATTAAAAAATATTGGGGACGGACGGTATTTAAAAACATATTACCCGAAGCCTTGGGCTTATCATCGAGGCAAAGCCACTTGAATAGTAAATCGCTTAGCGAAAAGAAAATGCACGCTAAGCGAGGCGTGAGATTCAAAGTTTATTAAGAAAATAGAAAAGATGACAGGAAAAACATTTAATTTCAACAAAAATGGTCGACCAAAAAAGAAATTAAATGTTGGAGCATGAAAATAATACCTACCGTCCCTATATATGCAAATCGGCAATATTAGTGTATCCCGACATTTCGCAGATTAACGCAGAATAGCACTCTGCGAAAATCTGCGAAATCTGCGGGAGAATTTACAGCTTCTCGTTATTCTTATGTCGGTCTCTATCTCTACTCGTTTTCTTTTCTATATTCTTCTTCATCGCCTCTTCCAAATCCACACCTGTTTGATTGGCTAAACATACCAAAACCCAAAGCACATCAGCCATTTCATCGCCCAACTGTTTTTCTTCTTCTTTGTTTTTGAAAGATTGTTCGCCATACTTTCTGGCCATGATGCGCGCCAACTCACCCACCTCTTCCATCAAAATCGCAGTATTGGTAAGCTCGTTAAAATAGCGAACACCATAGGTTTTAATCCATGTATCTACTTCTTTTTGTAAGGCTGAAATTTCCATTATTCTTTGTTTTGAGAATCAATAATTATTGTAACCGGACCATCATTCAACAATTCTACTTTCATGTCGGCAGCAAAGATGCCGCGTTCCACTTTATCACCTAACAGCACTTCCATTCTATGACAAAACTGTAGGTATAAATCTTTCGCTACATCGGGCTTTGCCGATTTTTCGAAAGAAGGACGGTTTCCTTTTTTAGTGTTGGCAAATAAGGTAAACTGACTCACCACCAAAACCCGCCCATTGGCTTCTTTCACGGCCAAATTCATTTTACCATCTGCATCACCAAAGATGCGAAGCTTAACTATTTTTTGAGCCAGCCATTCTAAATCCTCCAAAGTATCTCCTTCTTGAACACCCAATAAAATAAGAAGTCCAGTAGAAATTTGTCCGGTGACTTTTTCATCAACCCTAACACTTGCGTGTTTAACTCTTTGGATTACCGCCTTCATTTTTGGCTTTTGACTTTTAACTTTTTACCTGTATTGTTCCTCGTCATCATTGTACATATTCACGTAGCTCTTGTATCTCTCCTCACGAATCTCACCATTAATCACGGCTTGTTTCACCGCACAACCAGGCTCATTTACATGCACACAATTGTGAAATTTGCATTGCGAAGAAAAAGGTAAAAACTCGGGAAAATATTTACACAATTCAGTCTTCGTCATATCTGCCAAACCGAGTCCTTTAATACCTGGAGTATCAATTACAAAACCACCAAAACTCAGTTCATGCATTTCGGCAAAGGTAGTGGTGTGCTTACCTTGCTCATGCATATCAGATATTTCAGAAGTTTTCAAATTCAAGTTTGAATCTACTGCATTTACTAAAGTAGATTTACCAACTCCCGAGTGGCCCGAAAGCATAGAAATTTTTCCTTTCAACAATTCCTTCACAACTTCAACTCCTTCTCCACTCTGCGCGCTCACCCTTCTGCAATCGTAGCCTGCTGCGCCGTAAATTGCTTCCCATTCTTTCAACTGTTGCAACTCTTCTTCGCCATACAAATCGATTTTATTAAAAACTAAAATCGCAGATATATGATAAGCCGTTGCTGTTACCAAAAATCTATCAATAAATTCAGAATAAGTCTTAGGGTGCGTGGCACAAACAATCAAAATCGCTTGATCAAGATTGGTAGCCAAAATGTGGTATTGCTTCGATAAATTAACCGAACGGCGAATGATATAATTCTTACGCGGAAGAATTTGGTGAATCACATAATTATCGTCTTTATCTTTCTCCAACTCCACGTTATCACCCGCCGCAACAGGATTGGTGACTTTGAGTCCGTCGAGCCTAAATTTACCGCGTATACGCGCCGAAACGCGCTCACCACTTTCCAGCTTAACGTCGTACCAACTACCTGTAGATTTTAACACCAATCCTTGCATGAGGTAAAAATAGGATTAATTGGGTAATAAGGGGGAATAAAATATATATTTGAAGCATGAAATTGGTTTATCTATTTCAATTTTTCAGATCAAAATGAAAGCGACAATGAACAAAACGATTAAAGCAGACTTATACAGATACAACGAACTATCTGGCACAAAAGGATTCATTAGAGGCCTTCGAAATCCGGGCTTTGCCTACACTTACATATTGAGAAAAATTGCCGAGAGCAAAAAATACTCCTTAAAAAAATTGTTTTTTACTTTTCTTAAATCGAGGTACGCTAATAAATACGGCTTTCAAATTCCTGCTAGCACACAAATAGGTGAAGGATTTTACATTGGACATTTTGGAACTATTGTGATTAATGGGAAAGCAACAATTGGCAAAAATTGTAATATCACGCACAACGTTACTATTGGACAAGCCAACAGAGGCAAATTGAAAGGATACCCTACCATTGGCGACAACGTTTGGATGGGCACAGGCTCGGTAATTGTGGGCAATATCACCATTGGTTCAAATGTATTAATTGCCCCCAACTCATTTGTAAACGTAGATGTTCCCGATAATTCAATGGTGTTAGGAAATCCTTGTAAAATCATCAGTAAAGAAAATCCTTGTGAAGGGTATATCAATCATGTTTTGAAATAACATTCAACCACAATAAGACAGTAAAGTTTAGCCACAGTTCTTTTTCTGTTGCCAAAAAAAAGAAGAAAAAAGGAATTTCAACAAAAATCTGCAAGCAAATACGCCCCCTAAACGAGCCCTTTCATAAGCGGAAGCAATTGATTAACTTTGCGCCATGGCAAATATTGTAGCAATTGTTGGTAGACCAAATGTAGGGAAATCAACTTTATTTAATAGAATCACCGAATCGCGCACTGCTATTGTAGATGAGCAGGAAGGTGTAACACGCGACCGTCATTACGGACGCGGTGAATGGAATGGTAAAGAATTCATCATTGTAGATACTGGAGGATATGTAAGTGATTCTTCTGAAATGTTTGATACAGCTATCAAGCGTCAGGTTAAAATCGCTTTAGAAGAATGTAAAGTCATCATCTTTGTGGTGGATGTAGTAACAGGTATGACCGACCTCGACCAAGGGGTAGCCGATATTTTAAGAAGAACCAAAAAGAAAGTGTTGTTGGTGGCCAACAAAGCCGACAATTACGAGCGTGAAGTAGATGCTGCTGAATTTTATTCTTTCGGTTTCGACGAATTATTTTGTGTTTCTTCATTGAGCGGAAGCGGAACAGGTGAATTGATGGATGCGGTAGCTGCTGAACTAGATGAAGAAAAACCAGAAGACGTTACTGGCTTGCCAAGAATATCGGTAGTTGGCCGTCCAAACGTTGGTAAATCATCCATCGTTAATGCTTTCTTAAATCAAGAAAGAACAATTGTTGCTCCCCTGGCTGGAACAACAAGAGATAGCATACATACAAGATACAAAGCTTACGGCCACGATTTCATATTGATTGACACCGCAGGTTTGCGTAAAAAAAATAAAGTGGATGAAGATTTAGAATTCTACTCTACTTTAAGAACTTTAAATGCGATTGAAAACTCAGATGTGTGTTTGCTCATGATTGATGCAACACAAGGAATTGAAGCACAAGATTTGGCTATTTTCAACATCATCATCAAGAGTAAAAAAGGAGTTGTTTTCGTTATCAATAAATGGGATTTGATTGAGAACAAAGATTCAAACTCGGTAAACTCGTATACTACCGCTATTTTAGAAGCCACCAAACCATTTAACGATGTGCCCATCGTGTTTACGGCGGTTCCCGATAAACAAAGAATTTTAAAGGCTTTGGAAGTTGGATTACAGGTTCACGAACGCAGAATTCAAACCATTAAAACTTCGGTGTTGAATGAAGTGATGGGTGAAATTATTGAAAAAAATCCGCCTGCTACCGTGAAAGGTAAAATGGTGTCGATTAAATACATCACGCAATTGCCCACTAAAACTCCGGCGTTTGCTTTCTTCGCCAATCATCCTAAATACATTCAAGAGAATTACAAACGATTCTTGGAAAATAAATTGAGAGAGAATTTCGATTTGTGTGGTGTACCTATTTCGTTGTTCTTTAGAGAGAAATAGAAATGGATTTTTTGCCGAAGGAAATTGACAATTACGCTTTGCTGCACACCACAGCAGAAAGCGAATGGTTGTACAATTTAAATCGCGAAACACACCAAAAAATATTAAAGCCTCGCATGCTATCTGGACACATGCAAGGAAGAATTCTTTCTATGTTTAGTCAGATGATTAAACCCGAAAGAATTTTGGAAATTGGCACCTACACCGGCTATTCGGCACTTTGCTTAGCAGAAGGATTAACAGTAAACGGAAAACTAATTACCATCGACATCAATGAAGAATTGAAAGAATTTGTGCAAAAACACATTGATGCCTCTCCTTACAAAAACAAAATTGAGCAACGAATTGGTAATGCCTTAGAAATCATTCCTACTTTAAATGAAGATTTCGACATTGTTTTTATTGATGCCGACAAAGAAAACTATCTTCCTTATTTCAACTTAATTTTCGACAAAGTGAAAACTGGTGGTTACATGATTGCTGATAATGTTTTGTGGAGCGGAAAGGTTGTAGAGAAAGTGAAAGCGAATGACACCGACACCAAAAAGCTATTGGAATTCAACGCCTATATTCAGCAACACGAAGGAGTAGAAAATGTATTACTTCCTGTTCGAGATGGCTTGATGATTTGTAGGAAGAAATAAGAAACATTCAGTACAAATTTCTCCGTAGAGCCATCCGTCAGCTGACGGATTGCCCTACGAAGACACCAAACTGCTCAAAAGTATTTCTTTACTATTGGCAATTACTTTACCCTCTCCTATCAATTTTTCAACATCAGCCTCGGCAGAAACCAATTCAAATGGAATTCGAAACGAACAACCGACTTTCCATTCGCTGCAACCGTAGGCTGTTTTACCTTTGATGATTTTGCCTGTTTTGCATTTCGGACAAACGATAGGCTTCGCCTCTACCGGACGAATATCATAAATCACTTCAGTGACCAATGAGTGAACCAACTCCTCCATCTCCTTGATAAATTGAGGCGCAGAGAATTCGTTGTTTTCTATTTGTCGCAATTTTTTCTCCCAAATCCCTGTAAGCTCTGGCGATTTTAAAGTGGGATTGTGTATCACAGAAATCAAATGAATTCCGATTTCTGTGGCCAATATTTTTTTTCCTTTTTTCTCGATGTAATTTCTTTTGAAAAGTGTTTCAATAATATTCGCTCGCGTTGACGGTCGGCCTATTCCATTCTCTTTCATCAACGATTTCAATTCATCGTCTTCTATAGCTCTGCCAGCTGTTTCCATGGCGCGCAACAAAGTTGCTTCGGTGTATTCTTTGGGTGCCGATGTTTTCTTTTTATCTACCAACGGTTCGTGCGGACCACTTTCGCCTTCATCGAAATGCGGCAACACTTTTTCATCATCGGGCGTTTCTTTTTTATCGCCTGCTTCACGCTGTTTTTCTGTTCCTAAAACTGCTCTCCATCCTGGCTCTAAAATTTGCTTACCCGTGGCTTTAAAAGCATGCTTACCAATTTGTGCATCAATGGTGGTATTCGATACTTTACACTCGGGATAAAAAGCAGCGATAAAACGCAATGCGATTAAATCGTACACTTCTTTTTCTAAACCCGAAATATTATTGGCTATCACTCCGGTTGGCGCAATGGCGTGGTGATCGGTAACTTTATTGTCGTTAAAAACCTTTTTGGGTTTTGGTATTTTCTTTTCTAAAATTGGTTTTACTAGTTCGCGATATTCTGTGAGTCCTTCCAACATTCCTTTAATTTTAGGATACATGTCGTTGGGAAGAAAAACGGTATCAACACGCGGATAAGTCACTAACTTTTTTTCGTACAAACTTTGCACAAAACCCAATGTGTTTTCAGCAGATAAACCCAACTTATTATTCGCTTCAATTTGCAATGAAGTTAAGTCGAATAAATTGGGTGAAAATTCTTTTCCTTCTTTGATACTTACCTTCTTAATTTCGAGAGGTAAATCTTTAATTTGATCTAATAATTCTTTCGCTTTGTTCTCGTCGTCAATCTTTCCTTTGGCATAAGAGAAAACAGCTTCGCGGTAATTTGTTTTTAGCTCGAAATAAGTTTGCGGAACGAAGTTAGCGATTTCATGATAACGCTGCACAATCATTGCTAGTGTTGGTGTTTGTACTCTACCTACCGAAAAAACTTGTTTGTTTTTTCCGTATTTCATGGTGAACAAACGTGTGGCATTTATGCCGTACAACCAATCTGAAATAGCGCGACATTCACCAGCGTTGTAAAGGGAATCAAAATCTTTGGCATCCATCAACTTCTTGAATCCATTTTTTATGGCTTCTTCCGTCAATGATGAAATCCACAAACGTTTAACGGGCACCTTGCACTCGGCATGTTTCATCACCCATCGTTGAATGAGCTCTCCTTCTTGTCCGGCATCACCACAGTTGATGATTTCTTCGCACTCGCTAATTAATTTTTTGATGGTATTGAATTGCTTTTCTACCCCTTTGTTGGCGATAAGCTTAATGCCAAATTCTTTGGGCACAATCGGTAGGTTGTATAAGTTCCACGACTTATCACTTTCCTTGTAATCGTGCGGCTCTTTCAAACCGCAGAGATGACCGAAAGTCCACGATACCCAATAGCCATTTCCTTCATAGTAACCATCTCTTCTGCTATTGGCTCCTACAATTTTGGCAATTTCACCTGCTACACTTGGCTTTTCGGCAATACACAACTTCATTTCCCAAAAATAAAATTTTGCTGCGGCAATATTTTATATTTTTATCCACATAAGTTGAAAAATAGTTCAATGTTCAATGTTTAATGTTCAATGTTAGCATTATACAGATGGGAAAGCTGGCATTAATAAGTTTGTTTAACATATAGCTGCACTGATTGCGTGCTTTTAAAAACGGAACAGATTTGGTGCTTAAATCCAATAAAAATATTTTGCAGAAATGACAAATGCCAGCAACTTGCTTCAGAACATAAATGTTTATTATGGAGAAAACAAAGACTCAGATGTAAATTGGAGCGCCGCTAAAGATATCAAAGAGGCTACAGAACAAGAATTACTGGATAAATTGGCTTCTTTAGAAAGCAAAATCTACAGCAGTGGCCTTCTCTTTTCTGTAGTGTTTTTTGATACTAATATTGTGGCGAAATGAAATTTGATTCAAGGGGTAGTGAAATTCATTACCCTTTTCTAACAAGAAATTACGCACATAGCATATCGACCATTTTTGTCGTTCACCAATTCCAGCATAAACAGGCATGTAAGATAAACCGTGATGAAAATTATTCACGTAAGCATACTCTGCGGCGAAGTGCAATATTTTATGATTGAAATGAAAGCCAGCCTTTGCCAGAGAAACATTTTTTAATGCATCGTAATGAAATGATGGCTCGAAACTAAAAGTTCTGCTAGAATACAACTTAACGCCCAAGCCTCCAGATAAATAACGAAGCGTAAGTACTTCGTAAAAAAATTTTGCATGAAAACAGTTTGAACATCTTGAATAACCAATACCTCCCATATCTTGGTAAGAAGGTGCAATGGGCTGCACTTGTGCCAGTGAATTAAAAGTTATTGCTAAAAATAAGGCGAATAAAAACTTGTTCATGATTTTCTGGAATTTAGTCATAAATCTGTTGCGCTTAATCAATACTAACAATAATACTTATTTCACAAACTTTTTAAAAGCCCACAAAGCCAGTAAAATAAAAACTACCGACACAATTAATAAAACAGGTATTAAGGAAGGATCAACCTTTTCGTAGGTGCGAGGCTTTAGATTGCTATTTTTCTCTTCGTTTACACTAAAAAATGAAATCAATTTATCTTTTTCTTGCTGATAAGTTAAGCCAGATGCCACCACATAATCGTCTTTTTCTTGAGCTAAATTGAGTTTTCTGCTGCGCGAACAAAAGTGAACAATTACATCTTGTGCATTGTTTTTTTCGGCGTAAATGAGCCAAACATCTCCTTTTTCAAAATGCATTTCGCAACCTTCGGCACAATTGTTCTTTACATTCACAACCGACAAATAATTGCCCTTAAATAAATCTTGAATTAAAAACGAGATATTTATTTCTCCATCTGCACAACTATCTACCTTATCGACTTTACCTTCAAAGATAACATCGTAAACACCACAATTTTCTTTGCTCAGCGCATCTAAAGCATCACAATCGCAAGCAAAAATTATTGGGGTGTAAAAAACAAAAAACAAAAAGAAAAAGCGAAACAATTTCATAGTGTATTAATTCTAACAAAGGTAGGTAATTGCTTCTATTTAAAATACTGTGCATGAATTGCAGCAACTATTTCCGAATGTCCGGGCCATGGCTTCAATCCCTCTCTCACCACTTTAGGATGACCTAAATAAATAAAACAATCTATGTTCTCACCACTCAACAATTCAACCTGCACATCTTGTTTTAAATAATCAACAGGAAATGCTTCATACTCATCTAAAATTTGAATTGATTGCTCATCCACCTCCATCAGCAATCCTTTTACAACAGCATCTTTTAGAGGTTTTACACTAGCAAAACCAAATTCATTTTTCTCAGCATCGGGCACAGCAAAAACCAATTCATAATCGTGTAACAAAGCAGGTAAAGCATTTTGATACTGCACGTGCATTTTATCTAACATAGCTAAATTCATGTTAGAACCGTAAGCGAAATATTTGCTATACTTTACTGCCATTTTCTTTTTAAATTCGCCTCACAAAAATAAAACTATGAGCACAAAAACCATCATCAATACTAAAAATGCACCGGCACCTATTGGTCCATACAACCAAGCTGTTAAGGTAAACAATATGTTATTTGTAAGCGGACAAATAGCTATAAATCCCGCAGATTCATCTTTAAACACTTCAAACATTGCAGATGAAACGCATCAGGTAATGAAAAACCTTGAAGCCATTTTAAAAGAAGCTGGAATGGGTTTCGAGAATATTGTAAAGACTTCTATCTTCCTTTCCGACATGAACAACTTCGGCAAAGTAAATGAAGTGTACGGTTCTTATTTCACCTCTAATTTCCCTGCAAGAGAGACGGTGGAAGTATCGAGATTACCTAAAGATGTGAATGTGGAGATAAGCGTGGTGGCGAGTGTGTAGAATTGGGTTAAGATTGCGTTGCATCACTTAATAAAATAAGATTTATCAGCATGAAATAAGTGCATAACAGGTAGTATAACACTATGCCAAAACCTGCATCGCTAGGAAGAAATGAATAGAAGCATAATATTTCCATTACAACAAAAACAAGCGAAATAACGATTGAAATAATTGAAGTTATTTTATAAAATAATGTACGTCTTTGTACAAAATATTCCCATTGATAAATAAGCGCCAAAAAATAATACGAACAAAAGAATATAGGCATTACTGCAAGCTCACCATAAATCATCATCCCCACTATACCGTAGTTTGAAAATGGACCAAAAATCAAACATGATAAAGCCACATATGTAAACACAAAGGCTAACATAAAAAAGCGGTTGTGTTTGTATTTTCTTAAAAATGAAATCATCCTCTTTTAATCTAATAGATGATTAAATTTAGTAATTGTTAAGTATTTATTCGACACTTTTTTCACGAACGCCGCTGTAACCCCACTTCTCCCTTTTTTAAAGGGAGAGTGTGAGGGATTTTGAGGGCAATGGCAAGAGGGATTTTGTACTTTGTTTTTTACTAATATATACATTTACAAATCCTAATGTAGCGAAATCCCTCTTTCCCCAACACAGGCATTTTCGCACTCTCCCTTTAAAAAAGGGAGAAGTGGGGTTACAGAGGCGTTCATTAGAAAAAAGAGTTAAGCTATCCTTTTTGAAACTTCAGCAGTGATTTCTCTCACTGCATTTTCTCTATCATCCATCACCTCATCATCGTGAAATCGCAAAACTTTATATCCTATTCTTTCTAAGTCAGCTTGACGAATTTGATCGAGTTCAAAAGCTTCTTGATTATAATAAGTGATGCCGTCTAACTCAATAATTAGTTTTGCTTTTGGGCATAAGAAATCAACTATATATTTTCCAATTGGTCTTTGCCTGTTAAATTGAACATTTAGAATTTGTTTGCCCTTTAATTCATTCCACAACAATATTTCGGAATAAGTAGAAGAATTACGTAAATCGCGAGAATACCTTTTGAGGTATTTTTCATAGTGAATAGTCATGTTTTGTTTAGTTAGTGAAGCAAAGATACAAAATCCCTCTTTCCACTTCACAGGCATTTTCGCACTCTCTCCGTCAGCTGATGGAGAGGAGTGAAGTTAGTGGCCCATTACCCGAATAATCACACTTAAAACACCCATAAAAAAAATGGTTAGCCTTTCAAGCTAACCATTTTCTATTTTATTTATTTTGAATTTACTCCACCGGGCAACCTTTGTTTTCTGCCGGTCCAACTCTAAACGGACAAGCATCTAACACGTCTGGTACAAAGTCATGATCGGTGTCTTTATCAGTACATCCTTTCAATTCGACTTTACCTGGTTCTTGCGGACACTTATCTTCGTTGTCGTAAACACTATCACCATCTGAATCGGGACAACCTGCGTGGGCTGCATCACCTTTAAGTAGCGGACACTCATCTCTATCGTCGGTTACACCATCTTCATCGGTATCAGGACAACCATGCAAGGCAATAGAACCTTTTGCGCTTGGACAGCCGTCGTCTTTATCGGGAATGCTATCCTTATCTTCATCGGGACAACCTTTAAGTGTGCCATAAACATCGGGACAAGCATCTACCTTATCAGCCACTAAGTCATTGTCTTTATCTGGGCAACCACCTGTTTCTGAGTTACCAAATTCGGTAGGACAAATATCTTCGTTATCGGGAACATTATCGCCGTCTTTATCTGGACAACCTTTGTGCTCTGCTTTACCAATAGCATCTTTACACTTATCGTCGTAATCACTAACACCATCACCATCGCTATCTTGTTTGGTCAACTCACTTTTAATTTTATCATTTCGTTTTTCATCTTTCGTGCGTTTTTTGGTGTAGCCCGTCATGATGTTGATACCCAATCTTCCATTCAAGGTTTTGGCATAATCTAATTGCGTAAAACCAAGGACATTGTCACCCGCTGCATAAATTTGAATGGGTCCCAGGTTCAGCGCAAACGCAGCACCTACGTTAGTATAACTTCTATTCAATACAGAATAACTTAAATTAAAATGAAAGATTCTTCCCAATTTTGTTCCTCCAACAATGGTATAAGATGGATACAAACGGCCTTCATAAATTTGTGCGTGCAAAACCAAACCTCCATTAAACCATTTGTTGAAATTGTATTGCGCGCCCATATAAATATTGCCCACCAAATTACTATTAAAAGCATTATCGCTTCTTTTCAAACTAAAGATGTTTTTCAAGCTATCGGCCAAGTTCGCCGCATAATCTTTTGATGCCGCTGTGTCGCTTAAAAATTTGTAGGCATCTAAACCATCCCAAGTAAGTTTTGCTTTGTTGTTGTAGTATCTGCGTGCATCGGTAGTCCAATGAATATAACCTAAATCAACTGCCGAAGCAGATACCGTAATTTTATCGTTCAGCTTATACGTTCCACCTAAATCTAAAGCAAATCCTTTGTTGGCAAATGAAGTTAAACCTGCTGTAGGCGAAGTTGCATTGCTATCGGTTAAGAAAGCCAAACCTGCCATTTTAACACCAATGGTTGATGTGGCAGAAATTTGAGAATAATCTGAACTTGTTTCCAACGTAATATCTGCTGTTTCACTATTCAACACAGCAATACCTTGTAGCAATTTCATTTTAGCACCTGCCGTTAGTTTATCGTTAAACTCGCGGGTATAACCAAAAGCATATTCGTTGTAGGCAGAAAAACGAAAACCGGTACCCTGCATCGACAATGTTTCGCCAATGAAAGGAACTGTTCCTTGTGCTAAAAAAGTCATGAAATCTTTAGAATAATCGAAGTTAAATGCCATTCGATTGGTAAAATTAAAAGAAAAATAATTTTTAGATTTTACTTTAAATCCGAAAGAAAGAAAATCGATATCGGTATTAAACGAAAGATAATTGTTGTCTTGTAAACCCGGTAAAATATAATCTATATCAATTTTACCGCCACCTTGCTGGGCAAACAAATCGGAAAAAACAAAACCATTATTTACCAAGCTCAAACCTACATTAGAAATAACAGGCAGGCCTAAATGAAACTTTGCTTTGGGCATTAAGCCCGGATTACTTCGCGAACTTTGAGGAACAATATCCATAAAGTAAGTGGCTAATACTTGTGCAAAGGAAGCTGAAGAAAGCACTGTAAATAAAAGCGCGAAGAGTAATCTTTTTATCATTAGTTTTATTTAATATCAATATTTAATTTGGCCAATATTCCCAACTTCACATTCATTTTATAAGTAGAGTAAAATTTAGCTGCTTGAGTGCCATTATTTGCTGTAGCTAGCTTGGTGGCTACTACTATGTATTTCGCTACTTTTAATTTTTCAGCCATGGCTGCACTCACCGCCATATCTGTTGTTTTAGGCGCAGAAGCAGAAACCAATTCACCATTCACATCAATAATAGAAGAAGGCACCACTTGCTCGTATCCACTTGGAAATATAGAATCAACCATAGCATACGAAGCGTCTAAAAAGTACATTTGAACATTGGCCTCAATAGGAAATTCACTGGTAATGATACTGCGCAAAGTAGCAGTATACACATTATTAAAAGCATCGGCCGGAAAAGCTACCGTATCTTTTATTACAAAACCCGAAAGGCTGCCATACAAAGGCACATCCATTTCCATACTTACATCAATAGAACTAGAATCGGTGATGAAATTAACACCAAATCCGCTAGGATTTGTAGCCGCCGTTAAACCATAAATAATTGTTTTAGGATTACTTGTTAGAACGGTAGTGATGTTGCTGGTGTTTTTATTGATGACGATGTTGGTGGTGGCTGTTTGACCTACTGCACTCGGACTGTTAATCACCAAAGGATTAGCAATACCAGTAAAAGGAACAGTGTTGCCATTTTCACCAATAACAGACAAAACTGATAAATCTCCATTGATAGGAATACCCACAGAATTTTTCAATTTCAATGTGATTTGAGGGTCGGCTAAAGAAACATTAATACCTAAATCCTTTTTGAACAAAGAAAAATCCAAAGAATCGGTAGGCACAGTAATGGGTTGGCTGCCTAAATAGCCATCTGCATAAGAAAAGGCAAGATTATCAATGGTAATATCGGCCGAAACAGCATCGGAAGTGTCAATTGGAATAGGAATGCCAGAAGAAATAACATTGGCCGAAATGGTGGCTGCTATATAATTGTTATGACCACCTCCACCTGTTAAATCGAAAGTATATCCCGATAAGTCGAAACTGCCCGTAACATTAGTAGCAGAAACATGATTCGACGTTAAGCTTATCACTTCACTAAATGGTGAACCATTCATGGTTAGGTAAGGAAGCGTTAAAACCACTTGTGCGTTTTCACGAATACCGTAATCAATGTCGTATGAAATATTTCCTTGTTTCAAAATGATGGTATTCAGCTGCTCACCATTCGCCATAGCAATGCTGTTTTCTATGGTTTGATTCAATACTTGCTGACTAGGAAAAACGGCAGATGCATTTAACAAACCAATATTCGTTGTGCTAATATCTATCGCCAAATCATCACTCAAATCTATAGGCACTGCCGTTGGAAAAGTACCTGGTGAACTAAACGAAACAATCACCATTTTAATTGAATTACTCATGGTTACACCAGCCAAATTAACGTTTTTAGAAGCGCTGCCCGAAGCTGGAATAGATGGATAATTAAAAGTTCCTATCAAGGAATTGTTGCTCTGATTTCTAATTTCAATTTGCACATTCGTTATTTGTACAGGCCAGTTGTTGGTTATCGCCATGGTTAAAGTTCCTTGATAAAAAGTAGCCGAATTAAAACCACTTAAGGCAGGCACATTAAAACTACCTCCACTTTGCGCAGGCACAAAAGGAAAAGGAGCTACATTTCCATTGGCGCTTTGAATGGTTGTTTTTTCGGGATTGTTCATGTTCGCCACAACGCTTCCTAAGGCAACCGAAGTAGAAGTGTTGACGTTGGGAATACCAAAATTACTTAAACTAAAACTTTGCGATATATTTTGCGCCGGAATAGTAATTAAATCGCCCACGTTGTAAGAAAACAATGCACTAGCGTAGGTTAGGTGTAATAAATTATTGTTATCAGCAGAAATGTAAGTGGTATCTACTTTCTTTATTAATTCGCCCAACACTAAATTTGTATTGATGAGCGGCGCTGCTACTCCTGGGTGATATCCACTCGTATCTAAATTTTGTAAATCGTACTTATCTTTCAAGCACGAAGACAGCGAAAACAATATCGTAGCAAGAAGTAGA
>CAMDPJ010000011.1 GCA_945903925.1 Chryseobacterium gleum | reverse complement strand
TTCGATGATATCAATGTGTTTGTGGAGAGGGGAAAGGGCTTTAAGATGAAGCGCTTCCATTTACTTGGCTCGTTTGGAAACCATGTCGGCAAAAGCTCTTAATTGAATTTTCTTGTCTTCGGAAACATCAATTTTATCTAGGTTTTTATATGCTTTGTCGTAGTATTCTTGCATTTTTTTTGCGGTCAATTCTCTCACGCCGCAGCGATTGTAAATGTTAGCAACGGCAAGAACTTTCTCTTTTGGGTTAAAGTCTTTGCTGTCTATCCATTTCAGCAATTCAGTTTTATCCTCTGCAGATGTCATTTCTATTGCATTCAGCAGTAAATATGTTTTTTTGTTGCTTATAATATCACCGCCAATTTGTTTCCCAAATTTTTCTGGATCGCCATATACATCAAGGAAATCGTCCATTAGCTGAAAGCCCATTCCAAGGTTTTCGCCAAAAGAATAAATCGTATTTCCGTCTTGTTCGGAGGCGTTTCCAATGATTGCTCCTATTTTTAAGCTCCCCGCTAATAGAACTGCTGTTTTCAATCGAATCATTTCCAAATAATCATCTACAGAAACTTCTGATTGTGTTTCGTAGTTCATATCGAATTGTTGTCCTTCGCAAACCTCAATAGCTGTTGTGTTAAATACATCGTAGATTTCTCGAATGCGCGCCGATTTAATCTTGTTTATTTGCGCGAAAGCGATTACCACCATCGCATCACCGGAAAGGATTCCAGTATTTAAATTCCATTTTTCGTGAACAGTGGTTTTGCCTCTACGAAGTGGAGCGTTGTCCATTATGTCATCGTGAATCAAGGTGAAATTGTGAAACAGTTCTACTGCTAGCGCAGCATTGGCGCAATCTTCAATGTTTTCTTCAAATAGTGAATTGGCTATAAAAATCAATTGCGGTCGCAATCTTTTACCGCCCAAAGTTAGAATGTATCTTATAGGTTCGTAGAGCTCAACAGGTGATTTTACCAGCGAAAGTTCGGCTAGCTTTTGCTCTATAATTTTTTCAAAGTTCAGAGTAGACGTTTGCATTGATCAAACTGCGGTAACAAATTGCTTGCTTTCTAGTAATTTTAAAATTCCTTCTTTTAATGGAAGCATTTCTCTGTCGAGAAGATCTTTCATTTTTGAGTTATCCGGACATCTTCTAGTCATGTCTCCATCTTTTAATTTAGGAAGGTGGATGATTTTAGAAGAAGAGCCGCTCAATTCAATAATCAAGTTGGCCAATTCCAACATGGTGATTTCGCTTTCTCCGCCGATATTGATTACCTCGTTCACTATTTTGTTTTCATAGAAAGCCTTTAAGCAAGCACCCACGTTGTCTTCCACATAGCAGAAAGTTCTCGTTTGACTGCCGTCACCGTATATCGTGATGTCTCTGTTGTTTAGGGCTGCATACAAGAATTTCGACATAACGAAATCTTTGCTTTGGCGCGCCCCATATGTGTTAAAGAAACGGAAGATGGTGTATTCTAAGCCAAATTCTTGCTGGTATGAGCGAAGGAACGCTTCACCTACGTTTTTCACTACTGCGTAAGGAACGCGAGAGTTTAAAGGAGTAGTTAATTCATGCTGAGGCAACTCCACCGGTTCGCCATAAACTTCAGAAGAAGAAGAGAAATACACTCTTTTAACTCCTGTGCTTTTTGAAATATTTAAAATGTGCTTGATGCCTTCGATATCTCTCAAAACCTTTACTGGGTTGGCCTGTGTTCTCAATACGCCCACCAAAGCAGCGTAATGAAAAACATAGTCGAATTTATGACCCAACATAATTTCAGAAATCTCACGATACTCATTGGCATCAGCCTTAATGAAAACCCAGTTATCTTTCGATTTTTTAGGAAGATTTTCTTTTTTTCCTGTAGATAGATTGTCTACAATGACAACAAAATTGCTTTTGTCTTCAATCAATTTGTCGGCAAGGTGACTTGCCACAAATCCTGCTCCTCCTGTAATTAAAATTTTAGCCATAGTTATCTTTCCAATAAATTTTTCAAATATGTGCCATAGCCGCTTTTCAGCAATGGTGTAGCTATTTCAAGTAGTTGTTCTGCATCGATAAATCCTTGATGAAAAGCAAGTTCTTCAATACAGCCTATTTTTAATCCTTGTCTTTCTTCAATCACTTGAACATATTGAGAGGCTTGCATTAAAGAAGTAAAGGTACCTGTATCGAGCCAAGCAGTTCCCCTGTCTAAAATCTCTACTTTAAGTGTCTTGCGTTCTAAATAGATTTTGTTTACATCTGTTATTTCATATTCACCTCGTGCACTAGGTTTAAGATTTTCGGCAATTTCTACTACCGAATTGTCGTAGAAATACAAGCCCGGTACCGCGTAATTCGATTTCGGAGTATTCGGTTTTTCTTCGATAGATAAAGCAAATTTATTCTTATCGAATTCAACCACACCGTATCTTTCTGGGTCGGAAACATGGTAAGCAAAGATCACCCCTCCTTCAGGATTAATGCCTTTTTGAAGCATTTTGTCCATCTCCGAACCGTAGAAAATATTATCTCCCAAAATAAGAGCAACGGAATCATTTTTAATAAAATCTTTACCTAGCACAAAAGCTTGAGCTAAACCATTGGGTATATCTTGCACTACATAAGAAAACTGGCAGCCAACTCTAGATCCGTCGCCTAAAAGTTTTTGAAAAGCGGTGCTGTCTTCTGGAGTGGTGATAATCAAAATTTCTTTGATGCCTGCCCTCATTAATACAGAGAGTGGATAGTAAATCATTGGTTTATCGTAAATAGGCATCAGTTGTTTGCTAACGCCTAAAGTGATAGGATATAAACGAGTTCCAGAGCCTCCTGCTAAAATAATTCCTTTCATTTATCTTGCTTCTTTGAATTTAATGGAATGTAAAGTTAACAATGTTGCCTTTATTTTAAGGCTAATTCAGCAAAAATAATAATATATCGACACAACTAAAGGTTAAATTAGAAGGAGTTGTGTATTTTAGGCCACTTAATTTCGATATGCCGAAAATTTACTGGAACGATAGTGTTGAATTGCTGCGTAAGATTACACTTAAAAAAGTGTGGAATTACAACAAGTTGTTGTGGAGTTACTTTTGGTCGAAATGGCGCAAAAAGCCCTACGTATGGGCAAAACCATTTAGTATTTCTGTTGAGCCTACTACTTCGTGCAATTTAAGATGTCCGGAATGCCCCAGTGGTTTGCGTGCTTTTACTCGTGAAACAGGTATGCTTGATAAAGAGTTTTTTGGAAGAACGATAGATGAACTTTCTCCTGAGTTGTTGTATTTAATTTTTTATTTTCAGGGAGAACCCTACTTAAACACAAAATTTTTGGACATGGTGCAGTATGCTTCAATGAAAGGAATTTATACTGCAACATCTACAAATGCGCATTATCTGACAGATGAAAACTGTGAAAAAACCATTCGTTCGGGTTTAAGTCGAATGATCATCTCCATTGATGGAACTACTCAAGAAACCTACGAATCTTATAGAATTGGTGGCAATTTGAATAAAGTGTTGGAGGGAGCCAAAAGAATAGTGAAATGGAAGAAAGAATTAAAAAGTAGAACTCCGCATTTGATATTTCAGTTTTTGGTGGTAAAGCATAACGAGCATCAAATTGATGAAGTCTATCGTTTGGCAGAAGAAATAGGGATCGATGAGGTTCGATTGAAAACGGCTCAGATGTATGAATATGAAAACGGTAACGAGTTAATTCCATTGCAAGAGCAGTATTCGCGCTACAAAAAGAATAGCGACGGCACCTATTCTATTAAAAACAAGCTGGTTAACAGTTGCTGGAGAATGTGGCAAGGCTGTGTAATTACTTGGGATGGTATAGTGGTGCCTTGTTGTTTTGATAAAGATGCCACGCATCGTTTGGGCAATCTTAAAGAACAAAATTTCGCTCAACTTTGGAAGGGCGAAGGTTATCAGCAATTTAGACGAAGCTTATTGAAATCTCGTTCGGAGATTGATATTTGCAAAAATTGTACAGAGGGAACTAAGGTTTGGGCGTAGTTTTTTGTGCAGACCAGTCTTTCTATGGAACTATTATTTATTTTATTAGTATAATTGCCCATTATTTTTTTAACGATGAAAGTAGTAATATTAGCAGGCGGGTTAGGCACCAGGTTATCTGAGGAAACTGACGTTCGACCAAAACCTATGGTAGAAATAGGCGGCAAACCTATTCTTTGGCATATCATGAAATTGTATTCACATTATGGATACAATGAGTTTGTAATTTGCCTAGGCTACAAAGGTTATGCTATTAAAGAATATTTCACCAACTATCTTTTGCACAATTCTGATATTACCATTGATATTCAAAAAAGAGAAACTACTATTCATCAATCAAGAACAGAAGATTGGAAAGTGACTCTGGTTGATACAGGTGTATCAAGCATGACTGGCGGTAGAATAAAAAGAATACAAAAATACGTGAACAACGAGCCTTTTATGTTAACGTATGGCGACGGAATATCGAATGTTGATATTCAGAAATTAGTTGAGTTTCACAAAAACAATAAGAAGAAAGTTACTGTTACCACCATTCAGCCTACGGGTAAATTCGGTGTGTTGGCGATAAACGACGATCAAGTAGTTGAAAGCTTCATAGAAAAACCAAGAGAAGGCAATCACTGGATAAACGGCGGATTCTTTGTTTGCGAGCCTGATGTTTTCTCGTACATTGACGGTGACCACTCTATTTGGGAAAAAGACCCCCTAGAAAATTTAGCAAAGGAAAAAGAAATTTGTGCTTTCAAACATCATGGTTTTTGGCAGCCAATGGATACATTAAAAGACAAAAATGATTTGAACGAACTTTGGAACAGTAAAAAAGCTCCTTGGGAAGTTTGGAATAAATAACATACTTATGTTAAAGGATTTTTACAAAGGTAAAAAGGTATTGTTAACTGGCGACACAGGTTTTAAAGGCTCGTGGTTGGCAATTTGGCTGGTAAATTTAGGAGCAGAAGTTTATGGTTATGCCCTAGCTCCCGATACTGTTGAAGGTAATTATTCTGCATGTAAAGTCGACACGATGATTCATCATGTAGATGGTGACATTAGAGATGGCGAAAAATTGAAAGCCTATTTTAATGAAGTGAAGCCCGATATTGCTTTTCATTTGGCAGCACAACCTTTAGTAATTGATTCGTACGCGAATCCGGTATACAATTTCGATGTAAATGTAATGGGCACCGTACATTTTCTTGAAGCAGTTAGAACTTCTACCAACACAAAAGCGGCTGTTGTTATTACTACCGATAAGTGTTATCAAAATAACGAGTGGATTTGGGGTTATAAAGAAGGAGATCATCTGGGAGGAAAAGATCCTTACAGTGCTTCAAAAGCATGTGCCGAATTGGTAACAGCTTCTTACATCAATTCTTTTTTTAAAAACAGTCATTCTTCTATTGCTACAGTTCGCGCAGGAAATGTGATTGGCGGGGGTGATTGGGCGGCCAATAGAATTATTCCCGATTATTTTAGAGCCTACCAAAACAACAACAATTTAGAGTTGAGAAATCCACATTCGGTTCGCCCATGGCAACATGTTTTAGAACCATTGTTTGGTTACTTACAGTTGGGAAGTGTATTGTATAAAGACAATTCTTTTTCGGGCGCATGGAACTTCGGCCCTATTGATTCTAACCACGTACCTGTTGAAGTATTGATACAAACTTTACAATCGATTAGCGGAAAAGTAAATTTCTCTTTCATCGAACAAAAAGAAAAATTACATGAAGCTACCCTACTTAAGTTAGATATCAACAAGGCACAACATTACCTCAATTGGTATCCTAAACTTAATTTGAAAGACATGCTTACTTACACCTCAGATGGCTACCTTGCGCAAATTAATCAGCAAAACACGCTAGACAATAGACTGAAACAAATAAACGACTATTCGGAATTGCAAAATCAGGACAGATATTTAAATAAAATTCATACTTTTAGCCTCTAAATAAAAAGAGGAATCGTTGCGAATATGAGTGCTCTACATCAAAATTTCCTGCAGAAATCCTACAATATCAAGAAGAGATTTCTCAGCATGTACAAAAATGCAAACACAGGTCATGTTGGGTCTTCATTAAGCGTTGCTGAAATACTTACATTCGTTAGATTCAACTGGATGGCAGATACTGATGAAATCATTCTGTCAAAAGGACATGCTTCTGCAGCTTTATATTCCATGCTTGCAGAAGAAGGTATTTTGAGCGAAGCAGAAATTGCTACATTTTATGGCAACAACACTTATCTTGCTGCTCATCCTCCGGTGAATAAAATTAAGCGCGTACCATTTGCGACGGGAAGTTTGGGTCACGGACTCTCACTTGCTGCTGGAATGGGATTAGCACAAAAAATAAGAAAGACATCAAAAAAAATATTTTGCATTACCTCAGACGGAGAACTTAATGAAGGCTCTACATGGGAAGCTATATTGTTTTTAGCACATCATAATTTAACCAATGTGGTTTGGTTGATCGACAGAAATAAGTTACAAGGTTATGGGCACACCGAAGACGTAATGAAATTGGATCCATTAGACGACAAATTAGTAGCTTTTGGCTTCGATGTTTTAGAAATTGACGGTCATGATTTCAACGCCTTAGAAAAGGCAAAAGCTCATACACTCAACAGCACAAAACCTGTGGCAATTATTTGCAATACGATTAAAGGTAGAAGTTGGGAAAACATGGAAAAAACAGTGGCTTGCCATTACGATTCTATGAACGATGAGCAGTACCAAAAACTACTCATCGAAATTGAAAAACCTTTATTAAAACAATAGAAATAGTAGAACATGAAAAAAAGCTTTACCGATGCCATGTGTTCTCAAGCAGACAATCATCCTGAATGGATTTTCGTTACAGGTGACTTGGGTTATAAGGCATTAGAAAATTTGCAGAGTAAAATGGGTGACCGTTTTATTAATGCAGGTATTGCCGAACAAAATATGGTCACTGTTTCGGCCGCCTTAGCTTACGAAGGTTTTATTCCTTGGGTATACAGCATCACCCCCTTTGTTACTTTACGCCCTTACGAACAAATTAGAAATGATGTGTGTTTGCATAACTTACCTGTAAAAATCATTGGTAATGGTGGAGGTTATGGTTATGGTATCATGGGCGCAACGCATCATGGTATTGAAGACGTTGGCATCATGAGAATTCTTCCCAATATGAAAGTGTATTCACCTTTTTCGGATACCGATGTTCCGCAGGCGATAGCGCAAATGGCGCAAGACAAGAATCCCAATTACCTTAGATTAACCAACCCAGCAAAAATCAAAGAAACTATTGCTCCTTTCCAACAGTGGAGAAAAGTGAAATCGGGCAACAAAGCTGTTGTGGTGGGCACTGGTCCGGTTGTAGAACACATCATTAACTCTACTGAATTCAGCGACCTTGAGGTTTGGGTGCTTAGTATTTTTCCTATACAAGAATTGCCAGAAGAATTGGTTTCTTCCATCAATTCGGTAAAAAAACTAATTACTGTTGAAGAACATTATGGGGAATGCGGCTTGAGAGAAACATTGTCTTTTCATTTGATGAACAAACTTGAATCGCCTATTAAAATGCATGCTATTTCAGCGAACGGCTATCCAAGCGGAAAATACGGCAATCAAAATTTCCATCAGAAAGAAAACAATTTAGCAGGTGATGGACTAACAGCATCTCTTGAATCTTTTTTTAAACAAAATCATTGATATTAAAATGAACGAAGCAGAATCAATCAAAAACGAAATATTTTCTTTAGTAGAAAAATACACTAAACTGGTACATACCCAAAAAGAATTTGTTCCGGGCCAATCGGCTGTTCCTGTAAGTGGAAAAGTATTCGACCACAAAGAATTACAATACATTGTTGATTCGGCTTTAGATGGTTGGTTTACTACAGGAAGATTCAATACTGCTTTTGAAAAAAAATTAGCTTCTTATATTGGCGTTAACAAAGTACTTACTGTAAACTCGGGTTCATCAGCTAATTTATTGGCGGTATCTGCTTTATCTGACCCATCATGGGGAGCTAAAGCTATTCAACCAGGTGATGAGTTTATTACTACGCCAGTTTCTTTTCCAACTACTATAAATCCGTTTTTGTTGTACGGACTAAAACCAATTTTTGTAGATTGTGAATTGCAAACATACAATATCAATGTTGATTTAATTGAAAGCGCTATCACTCCAAAAACAAAGGCTATCATGGTGGCACACACGATGGGTAACCCTTATGAAGTAGATAGAATTGTTGCCATTGCCAAAAAACACAATCTGTGGGTTATTGAAGATTGTTGTGATGCTTTGGGTGGAACGTATAAAGGGAAACATGTTGGTACCTTTGGTGACATCGGTACACTAAGTTTTTACCCTGCTCACCATGTCACTATGGGTGAAGGCGGTGCTGTATTTACATCGAATAGCAAAATGGCGAAAATACTAGAATCTTTTAGAGATTGGGGCAGAGACTGCTGGTGTGAAACAGGAAAAGACGATACATGCGGAAAACGATTTAGATGGCAATTGGGTGAACTTCCGCAAGGGTACGATCATAAATACACCTACTCTCGTTTGGGATACAACCTCAAAATAACAGATATGCAAGCGGCACTTGGTCTTGCGCAATTAGAGAAACTAGATAACTTTGTTGCAAAAAGAAGATCGAATTTCGATAAACTGAAAAATGGTTTAAGTGATTTATCAGATAAGTTATTGCTGCCAGAGGCCACTTTAGATTCTAACCCTTCTTGGTTTGGCTTTTTAATTACCATTCAGCCACAAGCTGGTAAAACAAGAGAAGAAGTGATTGCCTTCTTAACCGAAAACAAAATTGCTACTCGTTTACTTTTTGCTGGAGATATAAGAAAACAGCCTTATTTTAAAGACATACAATATACAGAAGTTGGTACTTTTGAAAATGCTAAAAGAGTATTAAATGATACTTTCTGGATTGGTGTTACTCCTATGTTAACGAATGGAATGATGGATTATATGATTAGAAAAATGCACGAATTATTTCAATAACGATGAATCCTATTCTTGCAGAAGATGTTCAATACATCGCCAAACAATTAAATGCTGAAACGGAAGTTCTAAAAAATTCATCTATATTCATCACTGGCGGCACTGGATATTTTGGTAAAAACATTTTAGAAGCTATTATGCATCTAAATGCTGAACAAAAATTAAATGTAAAGTTGTTCATTCTTACCAGAAACAAACAAAGATTTCTAGATCAACATCCTCGCTTTAATCATCCAAACTTTGTATACATTGAAAACGATGTTGCTGAATTTGTTTTTCCAAATGAACCACTTCACTATATTATACATGGTGCAGCCGAAGTTGCTAAATTGGATAAAACAGATGAATTAGACGTTTTAGAAACGGCTTACTTCGGCACAAAAAAATTGCTAGAATTGGCGAAGGAGAAAAAAGTAAAAGGCTTTTTATTCATGAGCTCTGGTGCAATCTATGGAAATCAACCTTTTGATTTACCTGCTATTCCCGAATCTTATGGAGGAGGGCCCGATATTACTAAATTGAATGCAAGCTACGGCGAGGGAAAAAGAATGGGCGAATATCTTTGTCAGTACTACGGTCAGAAATTCAATGTACCTGTGAAAATTGGCAGATGCTTTGCTTTTGTTGGGCCGTACATGCCTCTCAACGCTCAGTTTGCCTTCGGTAATTTCATACAAAACGCGATGCACGATGAAACCATTTCAATGCAAAGCGATGGATCTTCCCTTCGAACATTTTTATATACTGCCGACTTAGTGTGCTGGTTTTTCAAACTTTTGCTAAATGGCAAAAACATGGTTCCTTACAATATTGGCGGTGCAACAAAAGAAATTTCGATTCTTGAAATAGCCCAATATGTTTCTCAATCTTTTGATAATAAAATCAAAATAGAAGTGTTGCAAAAAGAGAAATCTGCAAATCGTGGCCGCTATATCGCCGATGTTTCAGCAATAATGAAAGATCTCAATATTACTTCAGTTATTGGTCTAGAAGAATCTTTAGATAGAACAGTGAAATATTATAAATTTGAATTTGCTAACCAACCGAAACAAAAATCATGAGCAAAAAACTAATTAGTATTGTCACCCCTTGTTACAATGAGGAAAGTAATGTTACTGAAGTTTGGTCTCAGGTAAAATTGCAACTTGAAAAATTTCCTCATTACGATTACGAACATATATTTATCGACAACTGTTCTAAAGACAAAACTCTTGATATTTTAAAAGCTATTGCTGCTAACGATAAAAACCTTAAAATAATTGCGAATGCGAGAAATTTCGGACAAGTAAAATCTCCATACCATGGCTTGATGCAAGCCTCTGGAGACGCCGTTATTTTATTGGTTGGCGATTTACAAGACCCCCCTTCCCTAATGGTTGATTTCATTCAAAAGTGGGAAAGCGGCTTCAAAATAGTGGTGGGTGTTAAAGGTGAAACAGAGGAAGGCGGACTTATGTATTATGCTAGAAAAGCGTATTACAAAATGATTCACCATTTGAGTGATGAAGTAGAGTTGATTAACAACTATACGGGGTTCGGATTGTATGACAAAGAAGTAATGGAGATCCTTAAGAAAATGAACGATCCTTATCCTTACATGAGAGGTATGATTCCTGAAATCGGACTTGAAATCGCTAAATTACCCTACATGCAGCCTTTGAGAAAAGGAGGTATCACCAGCAATAATTTTTACAGGTACTACGATTACGCAATGCTAGGAATTACTAGCCATACTAAAAAGCCATTGCGCTATGCTACTATTGGTGGTTTTATTTTATCGATATTGTCTTTCTTGGTAGCTATTAGTTATTTGGTTTTCAAATTAATTTTTTGGAATCAGTTTTCCGCGGGTACTGCGCCAGTGGTTATCGGACTCTTCTTCATGTTTTCAGTACAATTGTTTTTCATGGGATTGCTAGGAGAATACATTTTATCTATTCATACCCGAATCATGAACAGACCCATGGTTATTGAAAAAGAAAGAATAAATTTTTAAGATTTAGCCAATGAATATTGATCCAAAAGAATTGTCTTTTTTTAATTACAAGACTGTTCTAATTACTGGTGCCGGAGGAATGCTAGGATTGGCTTTCACAAAATTGATTAAGCAAAATGCGCCCAATTGTAAATTGATTTCTTTGGCACGCCAAGAACTCGATGTTACCAATTCTTCTGCAGTGTTAGACTTGGCGAAAAGCAATTCATTTGACGTTGTAATACATTGCGCGGCCAACGTTAATGCCGATTATTGCGAAGAACACGAGCAAGAATGTTTCGATGTGCAAGTAACAGGAGTAAAAAATGTAATGGCTTTAGCTGCACTTTCTAACGCTAAATTTTTCTACCCTCAATCGTTTTTAATTTATGGTGAAAATGACGGCATAGTTGATGAAGACACACTACCTTCTCCCCTTTCTGTTTATGGAAGATGCAAGTATGAAGCAGAGAAAATGTTGTTGAAAGATTACGCCAATACTATCATTGTTAGAATGGGCGGATTCTTTGGTGGAGAAGAAAAAGACAAGAATTTTGTAGGTAAATTTATTCCGCACATCGCTGGATTAATTAAAAAGGGACAACCTCAACAAGAGATTGGACCTAGAGTTTGGCAACCTACCTACACCCTCGATTTAGCTTACAATAGCCTCGTACTTATTGCCAAAAATAAAAATGGCATTTACAACATGGCTGCACATGGCCAAGCTTCGTTTTACAATTTGGCTAAAGAGGTGACTAAATGTTTAAACATCGATTCTAAAATAGCCATTGTACCCGCAGATGGTAATGCTATCAACAAAAAAGATATTGCTACCCGACCAAGTAAATTGGTGATGCAAAATAAAAGACTTCAAAGTGAAGGTTTAGATTTTCAGCGCGGTTGGAAAGAAAGTCTTCACGAATATTTAAATAATCCTTATTTCAAAAACTTACTTTTATGAATACTACTTTATTAAATCCTTATAATTCCCCACTAGCGGGAAATTTTAAAAACAGAATCGTAATGGGCGCGATGACTCGCGGTTTTGCGGACAATAATCATTGTGCTACCGATTTGATGTGTGCTTACTACAAAAGAAGAGCTGAAGATGGCGTTGCCTTAATATTGACTGAAGGCATGGTAATTCATCAATCTGCCGATGGATACAACAATGTGCCACACATCAGCACTGAAGCGCAAGCGGAAAGCTGGAAATCAACAACCGCTGCAGTTCATGCTGCTGGATCAAAAATATTTTCTCAACTGTGGCATTGTGGTAGAATTTCTCACGAAGATTACACCGGTGGAGTTTCTCCAGTTAGTGCATCTACATTACAAGCAGAGGGAATGAACCGTCAAAACAACAAACCTTTCGGCACACCAATAGCTTTAACTAAAGAAGGGATTAAAGAAGTTTATGATCAATATATGAATGCCGCAGAATTGGCATTCAAAGCCGGATTCGATGGTGTTGAAGTACATTTGGGTCATGGTTATTTAGCCGATTCATTTTTCGATACTCGTGTAAATGACCGAACAGACAATTATGGTGGAAGCGTTGAAAATCGTTGCCGTTTTGCACTCGAATTAACACAATTGATGATTGCTAAATATGGCGCAGAAAAAGTAATGGTGCGTATTTCTCCTTCTAGAGAAATGAACAATGAAAACTTTGATTGGCCAAACTTAGAGGAAATGATCGCTTATCTAATTCCTTCTTTTGATAAAATAGGATTGCGATTACTAGATATTAGCTGTGCTCGTGCAGATTATTACAAAACCTCTGGGCGTGTGATTAGAATGGTTAAACCTCTTTGGTCGCACTTCCTAATTGGCGGCGCTTCACTAACTGCAGAGCAAGCTGAAAAAGAAATTAAAGATGGGTATTTAGACATGGTTACCTGGGCCCGTCAATTATTGGCCAATCCCGATTTCGTGAGCAAAATAAAAAATGGAAAAGAACTTACTTCTTTGAGTCCCGAAATGCTTTCTCGATTAGTGTAGAGTTTAATAAAACCGCTTTTAACATGTATAAATTATTCAACATCGAAAAAAAGATACTAGTCATTCTTTTTTTTATTTCAATGATTATCAGTGTTAATTTTTTGATTTTTATTTATCCAGCCCATCACGAATTGCTTAAATCTACGCATGAGCGCATTATTAATAACACCATATTTGCACCAATAAGATATAGACTTTTATTCACTTGGGTCAATGAGTGGTTATTGCGTTTATATGAAATGTTGTTAGGTGTCAAGCACTCCTACTTTATTACTTTTTCTGCACTTATGGCTAGCAGCTATTTCTTGTCTTTTGTTGCGTGTTATAAATTATTTCATCTGTTTCATTCCAAAAGAAACAGTATTGTTTTGTGCTTACTATTTGGTTTTTCTTTGGTGGTAGGTCACTTCTTTCATTTTGCAGCTCCATGGAGCATCATTGAACCAGTTCTATTCTGTTGGGGATTCATTTTCGCTTATCAAAACAAAAAGATACAATTTCTATTCATTTTGGTGCTAGCATTACTTAATAGAGAAACAGGTATTTTCTTATCTGCCGCCCCACTTTTGACCAAGCACAACTTATTTGATTTAATCAAAAAACCGAAATTAATCTTGTCCTCATTGTATGAAGTGGCTTGCATGATTTTAGCTCTTATTATCTTTATGTCAATAAGAAAAATAGCAGGAGAAACTCCTTCAGAGATGACCTGGCAAGCTATAGCAGCTCAAAATTTTACAACCTACAAATTAATTTTGGCTAGCATTTTATACGCTCTGTATTTTCATGTTTATCTTTTATTGGATTTCAAGTATAGCAATCTACCACCATTCCTAAAAAATCAGTTGCCTCTGCTAATTGTTTCGCTTGTAGTATTTATTTCTTTTGGTATTTGGATAGAAATAAGAATGATCAATGGTATCCTACCTCTATACCTTTGTATCGTTGGTTTTTCCTTAAAGAAATTTAGTATTGATAAATAAGAGCCAATTTAGGCTTATTACAATGTTTTGATTACCCCCTTAATTTATCTAGCAAATCATTTAAAATTTCGGCCTCTTTAACACTAAGATTGTCTTTTAATACACCTTCGTTGTTGGCTAAATCAATTTTTTCTAGAAGAGTCAATCCTTTCTGCGTGATGGTGATATCCACATGACGGCGGTCGTCTTTGTTTTCTTTTCGGTCTACCAATCCTTTTTGTTTCAGCTTTTCAACAATGCGAGAACAGTTGGATGATTTATCAATCATGCGCTCGGTAATGAGCTGATTGTTGGCGCAGTTGGGATGCTGACCTCTTAAAATACGAAGAACATTGTATTGCTCTGGCGAAATACCAAATGTCTTTAAAAACTGTCCTTGAGTGCGATACAGCCAGCTGCTGGTAAACATAATGTTTACAAACAGCCGCTGGTGTTCGCTTTTAAATTTTTTGGTTTGCTTGATTTCGTCTTCTATTTTCATATTTGCGAAGATAGGAATCTAAGCGTTTTTAACCAACTGAAAATGTACACGATTACAAACTTTAATTTCCAACAAATATTAGTATCTTCGTGCCTCGTTTTTTTAAAAATTAGAACTCATGATTATTACACAGGAAAAAATCGACGATTTGAATGCAGTCTTGAATGTTGAGGTTGCCGAGTCAGATTACAGAGAGATAGTAGAAGGTGCTTTGAGAAAACACCAAAGAACAGCTAAAATGCAAGGGTTTCGTCCGGGCAAAGTTCCTTTCTCTGTGGTTAGAAAAATGTACGAGCCATCGATAAAAGTGGATGAAATCAATAGAATGGTGAGTAAAGAATTGGAAAAATATATTGCGGATAATAAGATAGAAATTATCGGACAGCCATTACCAAAAGCAAACAGCGGAATCAATTACGATTTCACCAATGGTTTAGATTTTAAATTCATTTACGAATTGGGTATTGCCCCTTCATTCGATATCGCTTTAAATAAAGTAGAATTAACGCAATACAAAATCAATGTAGACGATACTTTGGTAGATAAATTCGTTACCGATATCGCTAAGAGATACGGTAAAATGAGTGCTCCAGAAATAGCTTCGTTAGAGGATCTGTTGTACATCGATTTTTCTGAATTGGCTGCCGATGGTTCAATGAAAGAAGGCGGAATTAGCAAAATGAGCGTTTTACCCTTGCCTGAAATCAACAAAAAAGTTGCTGAGCAATTTGTAGGTAAAAAGAAAGACGATGAGCTTACTTTAGTTCCTTCTTCTGTGTACGACGACAAAGCTAAAGTTGCTGCAATGTTGGGCACTACGGTTGATGCAGCAGCAGCTTTAGGTTCTTTCAAAGCGAAGGTTTTAAACATTAGCAAATTGGAAGCAGCCGAATTGAATCAAGAATTATTTGATAAAGTATATGGTACAGCAGTAGTGAATTCTGTTGAAGAATTTCGTGCAAAAGTAAAAGCAGAAGCTTCTGAATCAATGGTTTCTCAAGAGTTTACAAAACTGCAAAACGACGCGATTCAGTACTTACTTGACAATACTAAATTCAGTTTGCCTGATACTTTCATTAAAAAATGGTTGGTAGCAGCTTCTCAAAAACCAACAACTCCTGAGGCTATTGAAAATGAATATACACATTATCAAAGAGGCTTGAAATGGCAGTTGATCGAAAATAAATTGATCAGAGAAAACGACCTTAAGGTAGAGTTTGCAGAATTGAGAGCGAAAGCCGAAGAGTTAGTGAAAGCTAACTTCCGTCAGTACGGACAAAACATTGAAGACGAACAATTACTACCTATTGTTACCAGCGTTCTTCAAAGAGAAGAAGAAAGAAAAGGAATTTACGATGCTTTGTACACGGAGAAAATCGTAAATACTGTGAAAAGCAAAGGGAAAATTTCTGAAAAGACTGTTTCTTATGATGAATTCACTAAATTAGTTTCACAACAAAATAATCAGAATTAATATGATGGACGGTAAAGAATTTAGAAAATATGCTACCAAACACGTTGGTATCAATAGCATAGCATTAGATCAATATATTGAGTCTTCAATGACTCCTTACATTATAGAAGAACGCTCATTAAACGTAGCGCAAATGGACGTTTTCTCTCGTTTAATGATGGACAGAATTATCTTCTTGGGAACAGGAATCGATGATCACGTGGCCAACATTATTCAAGCTCAATTGTTGTTCTTGGAATCTGCTGATGCACACAAAGACATTCAAATTTATTTGAATTCTCCAGGTGGATCTGTTTATGCAGGTTTGGGAATTTACGATACCATGCAATACATCAATCCAGATGTGGCTACTATCTGCACAGGCATGGCTGCTTCAATGGGTGCGGTATTGTTATGTGCTGGTGCGGCAGGTAAAAGAACTGCATTAAAACATTCACGTGTGATGATTCACCAACCATTGGGTGGTGCTCAAGGTCAGGCAACTGATATCGAAATCACTGCGCGTGAAATTCAAAAATTGAAAAAAGAATTGTACGATATTATTGCTAATCATTCTGGACAAACCTACGATAAAGTATGGGCAGATAGTGACCGTGACTACTGGATGACTTCAACCGAAGCGAAAGAGTACGGTATGATTGACGAAGTATTATTTAAAAACACAACTAAGAAATAATTAAAACCATGGGCAAGTCAGCGAAAGAGGATATCAGATGTTCGTTTTGTGGAAGAAGCAAGGTGGATACGAATGTCCTCATCGCTGGTATTAGCGGGCACATTTGTGATCGTTGTATCGACCAAGCTTTTCAAATTTCTAAAGACGAACTTTCAGCTAAAAATAACCAAACGGTAAAATCAAGTATCAACTTGCTGAAGCCTATTGAGATTAAAAAATACATCGATCAATATGTTATTGGTCAGGATGAGGCGAAGAAGGTTTTGGCGGTGGCGGTCTACAATCACTTTAAGCGTCTCGGGCAAGGCCTTATTATCGAGGATGGTGTAGAGATTGAAAAATCGAACATCATGATGGTGGGTGAAACCGGTACGGGAAAAACCTTGTTGGCGAAATCTATTGCTAAATTATTAAATGTTCCTTTTTGCATTGCCGATGCTACTGTATTAACTGAAGCTGGTTACGTGGGTGAAGATGTAGAAAGCATTTTATCGCGCTTGTTACAAGCAGCCGATTTTGATACTGCTGCAGCCGAAAAGGGAATTATTTTTATTGATGAAGTAGATAAAATCGCCCGCAAAAGTGACAGCGCTTCTATCACTCGAGATGTATCGGGGGAAGGTGTTCAGCAAGCTTTATTGAAATTGTTAGAAGGTTCTGTAGTAGGTGTTCCGCCGCAAGGAGGAAGAAAACATCCCGAGCAGAAATTGGTTCAAATTGATACCAAAAACATCTTGTTTATTTGTGGTGGTGCATTCGTTGGTTTAGATAGAATTATTGAAAAGAGAATGAAATCTCAAACTCTTGGTTTTAGTGCGAGCAAGCAAATGCGTGATATCGATAAGCCCAACATCTTGAAATATGTAACACCTTCAGATATTAAGTCTTTTGGTTTGATTCCGGAGTTGATTGGCCGATTGCCTATTCTTACTCACTTGCTTCCTTTAGATAAAACGGCATTACGCAGAATTTTAACTGAGCCTAAAAACGCCATTATTAAACAATACGTTAAGTTATTTGAGATTGATGGCATCAAGTTAAGCTTCGATAAAGAAGTGCTAGATTATATTGTAGACAAAGCCATGGAGCATAAATTAGGTGCGCGTGGTTTGCGTTCCATTTGTGAGGCCATCATGTTAGATGCAATGTTTGACATGCCTTCAGATAAAGAAACAAAAGAGCTGAAAATCACATTGTCTTATGCTACTGAGAAGGTAGAGAATTCTAAGATTGAGTCGCTTAAGGTGGCTTAAGGGCGAAAGATTTTTATCCCCTGCTACTCCGTAATTTCAGATTTTGCGCAGCGAATCTGAAATCTTCTTTTTTAGGAATTTTCAATTCCGATAATCTTTATTGTAATGTGCATCGCGATTAAAAATCGCTGAGATGAGGATTTCAGATTCGCTGTGCAAAATCTGAAATTACTGGAGTGAAGTCAACCTCCTTTACAGCCTATTTTTTTCAATATTTCAGCAGGAATCACCCTAGCTGTATCTACATTAAAATTCAATTTTAAGTATTTTACTCCACTAACCCGGCCATTTTCACCTTTTGAACTGCTAAGTAAAAGCACGTTGTTTAAATGACTGTAAACTAAAATCGAGTCTAAGTTTCGTTTTGGAGATCCTAGTTTGTTAATGATATCTTTTTTTGATTGCCCCACAAACGCCAATTCGGGGATATCTTTATCATTGAATGACGCACAATACTCAACTAAAGTTTCTCTAGGATTATAGAATTGTAAATAGTATTTCCCTTTAGGTTGAAACGTATTAATTTGCATACCCCACCCCGAAGAAAATACTAATGCTGTATCTTTTACAAACATAAAATATTCTCTGTTAGGCCAAAAGAAATAATAATACATTCCTTCTGATTTTGGGTGAAAGTAATATTGACTTTTACTGCCAAGACCACCACTGTTTGAACCTCCTGTCTTTTTCTTGAATTTATGAATGTTAAAGGGATTTACAAGAAAAGAGTCTATTCTGTTTTTAACATTTTGAATACTATCAATTTTAGATTTACTGATTGTAGAGACGGGAGCTGGTGATTGAAAGTAAAATGCGGTAAAGACCACTGAAATCAGAAGTAAAATAAGTGATCTTTTCATAAGTAATTTGTTAGAATATTATTTTCCTTTCTTCATCTCCTCCACACTCTCCATCACTTTAACTTTCAATTGCTCTTTAAAGTCCACAATACGTTGCAATACATCTGCATTTGAAGAACCAATGATTTGAGCGGCAAGGATACCTGCGTTTTTCGCAGCATCTAAGGCTACAGTAGCTACAGGAACACCGTTTGGCATTTGAAGGATAGATAAAACAGAATCCCAACCATCGATAGAATTGCTTGATTTGATGGGTACGCCAACTACAGGAAGTGGAGTTAAAGAAGCCACCATACCTGGTAAGTGCGCAGCACCACCAGCACCAGCAATGATTACTTTTAAACCGCGGCCTTCTGCCGATTTAGCATACTCAAACATTCTATCGGGAGTGCGGTGTGCAGAAACAACAGTGATTTCGAATTCAATTCCCAATTCTTTCAACACATCGGCAGCATCTTGCATGATTCTTAAATCAGATTGGCTACCCATGATAATTCCTACTTGTGCGCTCATGCTATAATTTTTAAGGTGTCTTTTACAAATCTTGCTTTTTCTTTTGCTTTGTTCAGGTCTTTGTCGATAATGGTAACGTGTCCCATTTTACGGAAAGGTTTAGTGTCACTTTTGCCATACAAATGAACATTTACGCCAGCAGTCGCCATTACTTTTTCAATACCATCGTATTTTGCTGCGCCCACATATCCTTTTTCACCAAGGAGATTCACCATTACAGAAGGAATAGTGATGTCGGTGCTTCCCAGTGGCATTCCAATTAAGCAGCGCAACAATTGATCGTATTGCGATGTTTCATTCCCTTCAATCGTTTGGTGACCGCTGTTATGGGGGCGTGGAGCAACTTCATTTACCACTACTTCATTGTCGGGAGTAACAAACATTTCCACGGCCAAAATGCCTACCATATCTAGTTTGGTGATAATATCTTTTGCCAATTGCATGGCGTGTTCTTCTACTTCTTTAGATATATCGGCAGGAGAAAAAAGAAACTCCACCAAATTTGCTTCGGGATTGAATTCCATTTCTACCGGAGGGTAGGCGGTAACGCTTCCATCTTGAGCTCTAGCGGCAATTACCGATATTTCTTTCTTGATGTTTACCAATCTTTCTAAGACAGATGGAGCATCAAATGCTTTGTCTAAATCGTTAATATCTTTCAGTATTAGCACGCCTTTGCCGTCGTAGCCACCTTTGCGAAGCTTTTGAACGATGGGGAATTTATCGGCAAAAAGAGAGATTTCGTTTTTATTTTCAATCAAGAAAAACTCTGCTGTATTAATGTTGTTCTTTTGGTAGAACAACTTCTGTAAACCTTTATCTTGAATGGTTTTTAAAGCGGCTGGCTGAGGAAAAACTTTTACACCTTCTTTTTCTAATTTAGTGAGGGCATCAACATTTACATTTTCAATTTCAATGCTCACCACATCGCACTTTTTACCGAAATCGTACACCATTTGAAAATCATTCAAATCACCTTTGTAGAACCAATTGCTAATTTCTCGGCAAGGTGCTTTTGGGTCGGGATCAACGAAAGCCATTTCTAAATTATAGCTATACGATTTTTGTAATAGCATTCTGCCGAGCTGTCCGCCGCCCAGCACTCCAATTTTAAATCCTTTGTAAAAGGGTTTTTCCATAGTGGCGAAGATAATAAAAAGTTCAAAGTTTAAAGTTCAATGTTCAAAGTTAGCTAACCTTGAACGTTAAACATTGAACCTTGAACAAA
>CAMDPJ010000010.1 GCA_945903925.1 Chryseobacterium gleum | reverse complement strand
CCCGCATCGAAGGTATAACCTGTTTCGTCTTTAAGATTAGGGTCGACTTGAAAATTAGGATTCACCACCCTCATATCGTTGAAATTAATAGAACGATAATTTTGAGAAAAATTGGCGTAAGCCTCGGCACTTTTTGTAGCTTGATAACTGGCACCTAAACCGCCCAATACAAAACTTCTTTTGCTTTCTCGACTATCTTGAAACTGCGCTTTGTAAATGACTTGTCCGGCCAAATTTTTATTCTCCACATTGTAAAACCCATCAGATCGCGTATCGATAAACTCAAATCGAACTCCCGGCGTAATGGCCAAACGATGGTTTACACGAAAAATATTTTCGGCGAAGAAAGAGACATTCTGACTGGGGAAATTGTATTTAGAATTTTCGGGTTCGTTGGGATTAATGTATTTGAAATTAGCTTCAGAAGTAGAATCGCCCAAGCCCTGATTTCTCAATGTTAAACCGCGATAATATCTTCCACCAATTAAAAAAACAGATGCTGTTTTACCTGTTTTATAATATTGTAAAAAGCGGAGTTCGGCACCAACATTCTTAAAATCATCAGTCAATAAATTTCTGTACCCTCCTTCATCGGCGCGGGTAATTTGATCTAAAATACCCAAGGCATCTCTGCCAGCAATTAAGCCAAATGCGCGAAAATTAATAAGGCTGTTTTTACTAGAATTATAATCGGCATGAAGAGCCGCCAAATTCCAATTAACGGCAAACCAATTGCGGGCTCTAATAGATTGAAGCGGATTTTTATTGAACATCGCATCGGTTAATCCCCCAGGCTGATGTGCCAAATAATCCATAAAAGTATACTCGGCACCTACACTAAATTTTTCATTGAATTTATAGCGCACTGCTGCATAACCAGCATTTACGTGGAACTGAGAATTGGGGCGCCAACCATCACCTTGTTTGCGCTGTGCAAAAACATAATAATTCAATTTCCCTTTGGCCAAAGTACCACCAACACTATTGAAAGAATTGAAGAAATTAAAAGAACCAAATGATTGTCGGGATACCAATTCGAACTTTCTATTCTCGGCACCTTTCTTTAATTTGAAATTAAGAAAGCCGCCAAACTGAGTTCCGTATTGCAATGACGCAGCGCCGCGCACAATTTCAATCCTTTCTACTGCTTCAGTCGGCGGACTGTAATAACTCTCTGGATAGCCCAAAGCGTCGGCACTGATGTCGTAGCCATTTTGGCGCGTATTGAAATTAGAAACACGATTAGGATTCAATCCTCTACCGCCGATACTCAGCTGAATACCTGCCCCATCGCTCTCCCAAATGTTTAAGCCCGCAATTTTAGCAAACACCTGTCGGGCATTATTGGTAGCCTTATTCGCCGATGTATTGTTCACATCAATCGTCTCTGTTTTTTTACCCGAATAGATAGAAGTACCCTCTACCTCTTTGAGTTTACCGATGGAGAAATTATTCTTTTTGGCATTCACCTGCACTGTTTCCATCACTGCAGAAAATTCAATCATCACAAAATTCACACGCACATCTTTAGCTACCACAACTAGTTCAACACGCTGCGTTTCTTTGCCCTCAAACATAGCCAGCACGTGATATGAACCTGCTTTTACACCACTCAGCACATACTCACCTTTGGCGTTGGTATAAGCTGCATTGCTGGTCTCTTCAACCACAATGTGAGCACCTTGTAAAATATTGCTATCGGCTGCTGCAGTAACTTTACCACTGATAGTAAAAGCCCACGAAGAAAAGGGCAAGCAGCAAAAAAGAAAAAAAATATACGATATTAAAACTTTCATTATTCCTCAAAAGGCAGCACCCAATCTCTTTTTTTGAAGCTCTCATTTACCTTGGTTAAATCAACTGCGGGATTGATGAGAAGCCTGCTGGGCGAGCCGTTCAAAGTTACATAACATTCTACTTTTATCTCCACGTTAGGCATACCGCTTTTGTGGTATTTTTCGGCTAAAAAGTGAGCAAACTGTAAAATCATATCGGGTTGCGTACTCATCATTTTTTCTTGCACTGGCGTAAGAAAATCGTAATTGCGTACCTCCCAGTTCCTACCACTGTCTGCGTCTTTCACTTTAAAAATGGCGTAACCACCTTTTTCCATTAGCATAACGCGCCATGAAAAACGGTAACCCTCTTCGTGCCAAAAAAGATTACCACTATAAGCAGCATAGCGAAATGGCAAAACAATTTGAATGCTAAAAAAGAGCAATAAAAAGTTGCGTGAAATCGAATGCCTTTCTTCTAAAGGAAGATAAATTTCTGTGTTGTTAATACGAAACAATTTATTGAACCAAGCGATAATTTTAAGATGAAAATCGGCATTAAAAAACACGAGCGTTGAAACAATCATGATGTAAGGAAACATGCCAATATAAAAGAGCATGCCTGTTAGCACATGAAAAAGAATCACAAAAACGTAAGCCCAAGTACGGGTTTTTTTGAAGCACAAAAAGAAAGGAATAGTTAAATCGTAAATACAAGCAAACCAACTAAAGAAATACGCCACCCAAGAATAAGTAAATAAAGTACCAATGATAGGCATATCTTGCCTAGGCGGCAACCACAAGCGCAATGGCATAGCATTAAACAGCCAATCGTGATTGATTTTTGCCACTCCGGTAAAAAAATAAACCATGCCCAATTGCAGCTTTATAGCAGCCGTCATCCAAAACGGAACATGCGAAACTTTAAGCGATGGCTTGCGCCACACATCGAAAGAAAAATAGCGATGTGCGGGTAAAAAACACATCAAAAAAGAGACAATACTAATGAAGTAATAATGATTGAGGTAGTTGCTTTTGTCGATAAGCTCCACGTAGGTAAACAGCAAAAAAGCACTCACACTTGCAATGCGGTAAAAATAGCCCAGCATCACGAATAAAAAACTTAAAGCCAGCGAGATAAAAACCACATACATGCCGAATTCTCCCAAAGGTTTAACCCATGAAAAACCCATGTAGGTAAAGAAATAAGAAGGCTTAATATATAAATCGTAAATCCATCCTTTGCTGGCAAAACGAAGAATACTAAAAAACATCATTCCGCCAAACAAAACCCTAAACATGGCCAAAGGCGCAATGTGCACAGGCTTTTGAATATAGGCGAGAAACTTATTCATTAATCGCCGTCGTTGTCTTGATAAGAAATGAGAATACCCAATTTAGAAGGCATATCTACTTTTAGCGGAATAATTACTTTTTGTAATTTAGAATACACGGCTTCTACCGATGTTTGATTGTTAATGATTTGTTGCGACAACGGATCACTTAACGCATTGCAAGCTGTTACTGCATCGGCCAAGTAATTGCGTAAATTCTCATCTATAGCAGCACCATCGTAAGCAACTAAATGGTCATCTAAACCTAAACCATTGGTAGAACCATATTTACCCAAATACAAATTTTGAAAAGACTGTAAACTAGCATTCAACAATTCGGCAGAAAACTCACCATAAAAAGCTTCTGTTTGACGGGGTAAGGCAATACCCAACGAACGAATACCCAAAGGAATACCCACTTTACCATCTCTAAGATACCTTTCGTAGTAGGTATTCATCGCGTTTACCAAAAGGCCTGCTGAGCTTCCTACACTGTATCCTAAAGAAGTTTTAAATGTTGTAATGTATGTTCCCCAAGCACTTACTGTAGCATCTGTTTTTGATTTAATAACAGCTATGAGCGCCAATAAATATTGCTTTTTGTTAGCCGCGTGAGTATGCGTGGTAAAGGTAGAAAGGATGTGCGCATCACTTTGATTGTCGCCATACAGTAAGAAGTCGATAGCGGAAAAACCTTTAGCATCGATATTTCTCAACACATCGATATTAAAAGAACCCGAAGAAACATTGGTGGTTATTTTTGAGGTGTCGCTTGGGTACACATTGAAATTGGCACGAAGGGCATTGTCCATAGCCGGACCGAATTCAAAAACATCGCACTTTTGCCAGTTGATATAAGCATCTTTAAAAGCAACTCTTACACTTAGCAAATTAGGCGTAGTTGGATTTTTGTTGAAGGTATCGGCAGCATCACTTAGGATATCTACAGTGCTTTTAAAATTTTGATAAGAAGGTACTATAATGTTGTCACCAACATTAGCGAGCATTCCTGTTAGATCAAACTCTTTTTCTGCCTCTTTATCTTTGTCTTTGCAAGAGGTGCAAGAAAATAAAGCAACTATAAATATCCCAAGTAGAGCGCGCATATATTACAATGTATTTTTAACAGCAGTTAATCCGTAACGAGCAGCTAAATCATCTTTAATGGCATTTAAATGATTAGAAGTAACATTCCAAAGATTGGTGCCCAAATGATTAAACAACACTGTTAACTCTGAATTGGTGATTTTTCTTTTTTCCACAGTATTGTATTTCAAGCCTTGCATGAAGCCATACAATTCAGAAAGAGCATGCAATATATTCCCTTGATTGGTTTCAACCGACACTTCATTTACATAATGAATAATACAAGCAGCCACTAATTTTTCTAGTTCTGTATATAAAATTTCACGTTGTTGATTTTTAACCACCATATCTTTGTTGGTGATGGCAGCACGCATGGATCTAAAAGCGGTCATGATTTTATCGCTGCACCCCAAAGCACCATCCAATTCTGCACTATAACTTGCCCAATATCTTTGCGTTCCTGTTCCCGTATAATTCGATTTAAAATCGATTGACGCACCAAAATAACCAAAAGCTTCATCGGCATAGTGTTCCATGGCGGTGTAATTTTTTCCAGCAACTAAATTGGTATTGTCTACTGCATCGCCCAATTTAGCATCAGATAAATAGACATTAAAGATTTGGTACAAGAAAACAGCCCCCATCAAACCTTTTTGATTTTTTTGGGTGAATTCAAATCCGTTCTTATCAACTAAAATAGTAGTGTTATTACTCCTTGTAGCTAAACCAGCTTTACCATTGGCAGCAACCGCAAACACAGCACCGCTATCGCTAGCTACAGCAGCCGAATCGTAAATAGCTTCATAGATAGAAGCATCTGAAGAGAAACATTTGTCTTTTAACTGACGAGTAGAAGTGAAAGTGAAATTACCACTACCGTTGCCGCCCACATTGGCAAACATATCTTTCAAAGTTTGTGCACTAAGAAGCTGTCCGGCATCACCCGTTTTCAATTTATTATTCAATTCCACCAACTGATTGATTCTATCTGTTTGTCCGGCATAATCCACCGAAGTAAGTCCGTCACTACCATTAAAAGCATAAGTAGATGGAATGCTGTAACTTGGTTTATCGTCAACAACAGGTTCCACAGTTGGATCTTTTTTACATGAAGTAGACATTAACACAACCGACAAAGAAGCGAGTATTGCGCTTTTTGCTAGAGTTTTTGAAACTAATGTTTGCATTTTTATTGTATTTTTATTGTTCGATTAATAATGATAGGAAACTCTTGATTAGTGTTCGAGCACTTTTTGTAGGGTTTCCTTTTTTTACGCAACAAATATATCTCTAGGGTTCGGAGGGGACAATACCTAAAAAAAGGTATTCTTTACAACACCATTATCGAAAATCTAATTATGCAAAGCTAATTCAAGCCAAAGAAAGCATAGGTCAACTTTTTTTCATTAGTCCTTTTCTTGTAGAACATACGCATTTTAATCACTCTGCCATCGGCCGATGATATTTTATAATTGGCAATATTTTCATCCATTTCGGTGGTGATACCTAAAAACTCTATCGACTCAATATCATTGTAATCCATGCAACCTCTTTTAACTGCGCCATCATTTCCTTTTAAAAACTCACCACAATATTGCTCATTCATACATTTAGCGGTATCGTTGGCCAAAGCTTGCACACAGCGGCGCTGATAATAAGCCGAATCGTAAAAATTCATCATCTCATATATATTTCCATTTTGAACATAAGCCGCAAAAGCCTGAAAGAAATTGGTGGTGTCTATTTGCGAAAACGGCAAAACGCTAGAAGCCGAAACAGAGGCATCTTCATCAACCTTAGTAACACCTTTCACCACAAAACTTTTGTACAAAATAGTTTTGTAAAAGAAGGTATCACCTTGCACCACAAAAGGTTGTTTCTCTTTAAAGTAATTACCTATGAATTCTAAAAGAACACCTTCATTTTTTAAGGAATCCGGCAAGGCCAAAGAATCACTCAAAGGAAGCACTTCTATTTGCTCACCATTATCAATACGAACCCATTGCAAGTTACCCTGCTCATCTTTGTAAGCGCTAACATTAACCGTTGATTCTTTTTCTTCTAAAGCTGGTCCGTCGCTATCATTTCCACATGAAAAAGCACTTAATGCTAACGATACCGAAAAAAATATTTTACTAAAAGTCTTCATACTATTTTTATTTTTTTAAATTAAAATCATATTCCACTTTCGAAAGATACAAAGCATGCGCATCGATTGATGTGCCCGCCTCTTTCCTATCTTTCGATTCAATAATTTTTTTGAACTCTCCTATACTCACATTCCCCTTACCAACTTCTAACAAAGTGCCTACAATAGCGCGCACCATATTTCTTAAAAAACGATTGGCTCTAATTTTAAACACCAACAAATCGCCGCGCTTTTCAAACTCAGCCAAATGAACGGTGCAATTGAAATTATTTACATCGGTATGCACTTTAGAGAAACATTGAAAATCGGCGTAATTGGGCAACAAGCTGGCTGCTTCCTGCATTTTATTTATATCTACATTTACAGGCAGATGTAATGCTCTATCAATTAAAAAAGCATCTTTTTGAAAGGTAAGCCAATATTCATATTCACGCCATTGCGCATCAAAACGGGCATGAAAATCATCATTTACTTTAAACACTTTTTTTATGGCTATATCTTTTGGTAAGAATCGATTGAGGCGAAAAGCTAAATCATCTTCTGTAAAATTTTGTTCTTCTACATCGAAATGCGCGAAAAAATCACTGGCATGAACGCCACTATCTGTTCTTCCACAACCTAAAGTTTCTATTTCTTTTCCAATGAGCTTACTCAAACAGAAATCTAATTTCTCTTGCACGGTACTATCATTCGGTTGTTTTTGCCAACCATGGTATGCTGTTCCGCAATAAGATAAATGGATAAAAAAGCGCATGAGGTAAATGTAAAAAGTTAAAATCAAAAACCCTATTGCTCAAAGTCAATAGTTTTCTGGTTTTCGGAAATTTAGGACGATAGTTCCTTCTTTGCAACTCGGAAAGAACTATTATCCGAAACTTGAAAGTGAAAAAAACAAGGCAATTAATCTACGAGTAAAGCTTTAATCTAGTAATTTCAGATTTAGCGAAGCGTAATCTCAAATCTTCATTTTAGCGATTTTAAATCGCGATAGTAATGGTTTGCTCATCGGCAGTACAAATGCCTAAAAAAAAGATTTCAAATTACGCTTCGCTAAATTTGAAATTACGGGGTTGTTTTTGATTTTGTTCGTAGACAAGCGATTGCCTATTGCCTTCAAGCACTAGTAATTTCAGATTTAGCGCAGCGCAATCTGAAATCTTCATTTTAGCGATTTTAAATCGCGATAGCAATGGTTTGCTCATCGGCAGTACAAATGCCTAAAAAAAAGATTTCAAATTACGCTTCGCTAAATTTGAAATCACGGGGTAAATCTTTATATGATGAGATTGCTTTAATTTTGGGTACAAAATTTTCGCAAAGACGAACTGGGTAAAAAAACCTACTTTTCAAACACTAATCTACTCCTCAAACTCAATCGTCCCCTGCGCATCTTCCCCACCATCTCCCTCTTCATCTTCAAAAGCTTCTGCAGGTGGTTCTAATGATTCGAGTTTATTGATATTTTTGATTTTGTTGGCAGATAAGCGATTGCCTATTGCCTTCAATCCTTTTACAGTGATGAATTCATCGAGTATTACTTGTTCGGCAGGTTTTTCTTTACCACCTTCTTTAGAGAAAACAACTTCGATTACTGGGCGCCAATCGGTGCTTACATATTCCATGTACGAACCTTCTTCTTCGCCAATAAACAATACTTTTCTTTCGGTTGGTTCTATCAAGAAACGCTTAACGTTAAAAGCTTTTTTAGCTGCGTCGAAATACACACAAGAGATTGGTTTTTTAGGAATCCATTTCTCTATCACAATCATATTTTCCTCGAAGTGCGTATCGAGCTTGCAAGGGTGCAGCATGTAGTGTCCCGATTGCATAACCACCAATATCTTATCATCTCCACGGAACTCACCAAGGAATTGTCCGCGATCCTCTATATTCAATCTTCGTGTTACATCATCGAACCAAATTTTAAGTGCCGATAAAGTAGAAACACCTTGTTCTTTTAGCACCACTTTTTTCACTGGATATTTCGACAAAATATTTCCTAGTGAACTTCTTCCTTTGATGGTTAACAATTTGAAATCGTAATCGAAATTAAATTTCTTGATGCCCGGAATTGGCTTCAACTGAATGTTCACCACCTCTGCTTCACCGTTCGGATTGGCTGAGAAATACAACACTTTAGAACCTGCAGTTCCTCTAGTAACTTGATAATCTTTGTCGCGCGTTACACCTGTTACGGCTAAGCGTTTTACCATAGCGTGACCTTTGGCACCATCTTGATAAATCACATTGTAAATGGTACGTTCGTCGGCTTTTTTCCACACGTTGCAATAAATAATTCCTTTGCCAACGAAAACTTTATTGGCCACTTTCACCACCTTTAAAGTCCCGTCTTCTAAGAACACCACGATGTCATCAATCTCCGAACAATCTGCCACATAATTGTCTTCTTTTTTGATGCCCCAACCAATAAATCCTTCTTCGGCATCAACGTATAATTTTCTATTCGCGATGATAACATCGGTCGCTTGAATATTTTCGAAAGTTCTAATTTCTGTTTTGCGCTCTCTACCCTCTCCGTATTTCTTTTTTAAGTTTTTGAAATACTCAACGGCGTAATCGATAATGTTTCCTAAATGATGTTTCACCTCTTTCAACTGCTCTTCCAACTGAATAATATCGTTGTTGGCTTTTTCGCTATCGAACTTAGAAATACGCTTGATTTTTATTTCTGTTAGGCGGGCAACATCTTCATCGGTAACCGGACGAAGTAATTTCTTGGTGTGAGGTTTCAATCCTTTGTGAATGGCTTTGATTACCTCTTCCCATGTTTCGCAATCTTCGATATTACGGTATATCTTCTTCTCAATAAATATTCTTTCCAAAGAAGCAAAATGCCATAACTTTTCTAATTCTTCTTTGCGAATTTCCAGTTCTCTTTTTAGCAATTCTAATGTTGATTCGGTAGAACGTTTCAACATTTCGGCAACACCTAAAAATTTAGGTTTATCATCGTGAATTACACAAGCGTTGGGAGAAATAGATACTTCACAATCAGTGAATGCATACAAAGCATCCATGGTAGTATCGGGAGAAATACCAGCCGGTAAGTGAATCATGATTTCCACTTTATCGCTCGTATTGTCTTCTATATTTCTGATTTTAATTTTTCCTTTTTCAACAGCTTTTACAATCGACTCCATCAAAGAAGTAGTGGTAGTTGAAAAAGGAATTTCGCTAATCGACAAAGTCTTTTTATCGAGCTTATTTATTTTTGCCCTTACTCGAATTCTGCCGCCACGCAAACCATCGTTGTAGTTTGAAACGTCCACCAATCCGCCCGTTGGGAAGTCGGGAAACAACTGAATATTTCTTCCACGCAAACGAGCGATAGAAGCATCAATCAATTCAATAAAATTGTGTGGCAATATTTTACAAGCCAAACCTACTGCAATACCTTCAACACCTTGCGCCAGCAACAATGGAAATTTCATTGGCGTTGTGATAGGCTCCTTATTTCTTCCGTCGTAAGAATCCATCCACTGCGTGGTTTTAGGGTTGAAAGCAACCTCTAAAGCAAACTTGGTTAATCGCGCTTCAATGTAACGAGAAGCAGCAGCTCTATCTCCGGTAAGAATATTTCCCCAGTTACCTTGACAATCGATGAGTAAATCTTTTTGTCCCACATTTACGAGTGCATCTGCAATCGACACATCCCCATGCGGATGGTACTTCATGGTATTTCCCACGATGTTCGCCACCTTGTTGTAACGACCATCTTCCAACTCCCACATAGAATATAAAGCACGACGTTGAACCGGTTTCAATCCATCATCAACGTGCGGCACAGCACGCTCTAAAATAACATAAGAAGCATAATCCAAAAACCAGTTTTCGTACATTCCACGCACAGCAACGATGTTCTCTAAATGAGCATCGCTATTGTCTTGGTTCAACTCCTGATAATCGTCTTCGTTATTTGTTTTATCTGCCATTTCTTATGCTATACTTTTTCTACAAAATCATCTTTTTCTACACGCAGGTTATCCATGATGAAAACCTGACGGTCGGGTGTATTTTTCCCCATGTAGAATTCTAATAAATCATTCAAGCGTGAATCTTTACCCAACACCACTGGCTCCAATCGAATATTTTCGTTGATGAAATTTTTAAACTCATCGGGAGAAATCTCCCCTAACCCCTTAAATCGTGTAATCTCTGGTTTCTTCAATTCCGCAATTGCTTTTTGTCTCTCCTCTTCAGAGTAGCAATACCTAGTTTCTTGTCGGTTACGCACTCTAAATAAAGGTGTTTGTAAAATATAAAGGTGTCCGTTAGAAACCAATTCAGGGAAGAACTGCAAAAAGAAAGTCACCAACAACAAACGAATGTGCATACCATCCACGTCGGCATCGGTAGCAATTACCACTTGATTGTATCTTAATCCTTCTAAACTTTCTTCGATGTTTAAAGCCGATTGCAACAAGTTGAACTCCTCATTTTCGTACACCACTTTTTTGGTGAGTCCGTAAACATTTAATGGTTTACCACGCAAAGAAAAAACCGCTTGCGTTTGCACATCGCGCGATTTGGTGATAGAACCAGATGCAGAATCTCCCTCGGTAATAAACAAGGTTGTTGCATTGGCACGTTCATCGGCACCTTCTTGGTTGTAATGTATTTTACAATCTCTTAATTTCTTGTTGTGTAAAGATGCTTTTTTAGCGTTGTCTCTGGCAATTTTACGAATACCAGAAAGTTCTTTTCTTTCTCTTTCTGAGCGTAAAATCTGACGCAATATTTCCTCTGAAACACTTGAGTTTTTATGCAAGAAATTATCTAATTCTTTTTTTAAGAAATCACCAATGAATGCTTTCATTGATATTCCACCTGGCTCTATTTCTTGCGAACCCAATTTGGTTTTCGTTTGCGATTCGAAAATAGGCTCAACAACTTTAATACTCACAGCCGCCACTAAAGATTGACGAACATCTACTGCCTCAAATTCTTTTCCGTAAAACTCGCGAATGGTTTTTACATACATCTCGCGAAAGGCACCTTGATGCGTTCCACCTTGCGTGGTATGTTGCCCGTTAACAAACGAATAATATTCTTCGCCGTATTTTTTGGCATGTGTAAAAGCCACTTCAATATCTTCACCCTTTATGTGAACGATAGGATAAAACGGATCGGCAGAAAGATTACTGGTCAACAAATCTTTCAATCCGTTTTCAGAATAAAACTTTTCGCCGTTGAAATAAATGGTCAATCCCGGATTCAAATGCACATAATTCCACATCATGCGTTGTACATGCTGCACACGATATTGGTAATTGTGAAATATTTTTTCATCGGGAATAAAAGACATCATTGAGCCTTTTCGCTGAGTTGACGCCTCTATCTTATAATCTTTGGTGATATTTCCTTGTGAAAACTCGGCGCGCTTCGCCTTATCTTCTCTATAAGAAAGTACTTCAAAATAATTCGACAGAGCATTTACTGCCTTGGTACCTACACCATTTAAACCAACTGATTTCTTGAAGGCGCGAGAATCGTATTTACCTCCGGTGTTAATAATAGATACGCAATCTATCACTTTACCTAAGGGAATTCCTCTGCCATAATCGCGAACTGTTACTTTTCTATCTTTAATCTTAACCTCAATCACTTTACCATTACCCATCACAAACTCATCAATAGAGTTATCAATCACCTCCTTCAATAAAATATAGATACCATCATCGGCAGCCGAGCCATCGCCTAGCTTACCAATGTACATACCCGGCCGCATGCGCATGTGCTCCTTCCAATCGAGGGAGCGTATGTTGTCTTCGTTGTATTCTACTTCTTCTGCCATGTTTTTGAGTGTGCTAAAAATACATTTAAGAAATGGGGCTATAAATATAAGGACTCACTTTTTATTAACACGCTTTAGTGAAACAACATTTTAAAAAGAGCTTCGTTTCAACATCATGAAACAAATTATTCTAGTTTTTCTGCTAACCATCTTTGTAATTGAAGAAAGCGGTTGCGCCTCAAAAAAATATTGCAAAGGAGGCCGACAATATTACAAAAAAATGAAAAGAGACAGTCCTTCAATGATATTCTAGGAGGAGAAAGTCCGTACTTTTTTTCTTGTCATTTTTCTACAATCACTCATCATTACTTTTCTCAACACCTCGCCAAACCATTGCTAAACATAGATTCTAAAGAAATGTAAAGTTAGTGAAGAAGAAATGTAAAGGTTTTTTCTTTGAGTTAGACGTAAATTCAGTCAAACCAAAACCACCAAAAAAAATGAAATCAACTTACTCTTCCATTCTTTTCTTTTTGAGTTCGGCAATTTGCTTGGCACAAAACTATCCATTTCCTCAAAATCAAGCTTATACCGCAGGCACTATAAAGCCTAGTCACAAAACAATACAACAAATAAACACAGCGGTAACTTCTTTTTACAACAGTTTTAAAACTAACTACATTAAAAATTGCAACACCCATTATTACATTGACCAATCAGATGAGGTGCAAGACAATGGAAATGGTCAAACACTAATGACAACTTCTGAGGCTCATGGCTACGGAATGATTATCGCTTTATTGATGGCTGGTTACGACGCTAACGCCAAAACCATTTACGACGGAATGTATGATTACTATAAGGCACACACTAGTTCTATCAACAATAAGCTTATGTCGTGGCAACAAGTTACATGCAGCGATGCCGAAGGTAACGACGACAGCGCGATTGATGGAGATTTAGATATCGCTTACTCTCTTTTGCTAGCCGATTTTCAGTGGGGCAGCGCAGGTGCAATTAATTATTTGGAAGAGGCTAAAGCTATCATTAATGCTATCATGGCTGCAGAAATTCACGCATCTTATTACCCATTACTTGGTGATTGGGCTTCGGGTTCTTCTAATGCTTATAAAACAACAACTAGGTCTTCTGACTTTTTACTCGACCATTTCAAAGCTTTTGAGGCTGCTACAAGCGACGCTAAATGGAACTCTACTTATGAAAAAATACAAAACATCATCACTTATATTCAATCTTCAGCTGCGAATCCAGCCCAAACCGGTTTACTTCCCGACTTTATTTCAAGCGCAAATACTGCAAATCCTACTATACCAGCTGGAAAAGTATTAGAATCAACCAAAGATGGCTGGTACAATTGGAATGCTTGCAGAGACCCTTGGAGACTAGGAACCGACTATTTGATTACTGGAGATGCACGTTCAAAAACATCTACACAAATGATTATTACTTGGTTAAAAGGAAAAACAACTAATCCCGCTAACTTCATTTGCAATACAAAGGTAGATGGCACAGGAACTTTTAAAGGAGAATTGGCTTTTATTGCTCCATACATGGTAGGAATGATGGTTGACGCCTCGAACCAAACAGTATTGAACAGCACTTATGATTGGGTGGTAGCAGAATCGATAGGCAATTGGACCTACTTCAGCAACGCAATTAAAATGCTTTGTTTGTTAACGGTTTCTGGTAACTATTGGTATCCAGATTTATTTACAGGAATTGCTGAAAACAATTATAACAGCAGCATTATTAGCGCCTCCATCGGACAAAACGAAAACACTGCCTTCATTAATCTAAACTCTTCAGCAGAAACACTAACGCAACTTTCAGTTTTTGATGATTTAGGTATCTTGATTTGGAAAGAAAATGCAGTGGTAAGCGGACACTACACCATCCCTTTTTCAACTGAAAATTTATCGAATGGAATGTATATTTTAAATTTGCTATCAGGCTCACAACAGAAATCAATTAAATTCATCAAATAGTCTCCTTCCTTTCCCGCAGTAGTCTAATCCCCATCCCTTACCCAAAGTAGATGGGGATTTTGCTTTTAAGAGGCTTTTAAACCTAATAAATAGGATCACAAATATCAATATAGGCACTTATATAGGCAAAGGTTCTTCCCCAATAATTTCTGGTTGTAGTTTTCAACCTGATGCTGCAATAATATGGGGGCGACGAAGCCGCATCTGCGGGAAATGCAGCTCTTATGCTAACGGAACTTATTTTATAACACTTACCCACCAATCAAGCAGCAGTTCATCTGTGCAGTTTGTAAAGCAAGATTAATGTTAAAACCTTGTTGATTAAAATATGAAAAGAGGCAAATTGCCTCCTTTTTTTTATCCTACATTTACCTCGAAATGTTATACATTAAACTTTAAACTTTATACCAAAATGAAATTCTTCATTGATACTGCCAACCTTGCCCAAATTAAAGAAGCTGCCGACTTAGGCGTTTTAGATGGCGTTACTACCAATCCGTCTTTGATGGCAAAAGAAGGTATAAAAGGTGATGCTGCTGTATTACAGCACTATAAAAAAATATGTGAGTTGGTAGATGGCGATATCAGCGCCGAAGTAATTGCTACCGATTACGAAGGAATGATTAAGGAAGGTAAAATATTGGCTGCTTTGCACGAAAACATCGTGGTTAAAATACCTATGATCAAAGAAGGTATTAAGGCAATAAAATATTTTTCAGATAACGGCATTAGAACAAATTGCACTTTAATCTTTTCATCGGGACAAGCTTTATTAGCTGCCAAGGCTGGTGCTACTTATGTTTCTCCTTTCATTGGAAGATTAGACGACATCTCTCAAGATGGATTGGCTTTAATTGAAGAAATAAGATTGATTTTTGACAACTACGGTTACCCTACTGAAATTTTAGCTGCATCGGTTCGTCATACACAACACTTATTGCAGTGCGCTCAAATTGGAGCTGATGTAGTAACTTGTCCGCTAAACGTTATCACCGCTTTATTAAACCACCCTTTAACAGATTCTGGTTTAAAAACTTTCTTAGCCGATCACGCGAAAGCAAACGCATAAAACTAGTTCAACGTTTAATGTTCAACGTTCAAAGCTAGCTAACATTAAACCTGTAACTTTAAACATGGAACAACTATGTTATTAAATATACATCCTGAGAATCCTCAGCAAAAACATATTCAAACAGTGGTAGATTGCCTCCGTAAAGGGGGCATTATCATTTATCCTACAGATACTGTGTATGCTTTTGGCTGTGATATTCAGAACAAAAATGCAGTTGAGAAAATCTGCCAACTTAGAGGAATAAAACCCGAAAAGGCCAACTTCTCTTTTGTGTGCCACGATTTAAGTCAGCTTAGTAAATACGCCAAACATGTTGACAATGCTGTTTTTCGTATGATGAAAAAATCATTGCCTGGCCCATACACTTACATTCTAGAATCAAGTGGCGATGTTCCTAAAATATTTAAAGCCAACAAGAAAACTATTGGTATTCGTGTACCTAACAATAGTATTTGTTTGGCCATAACCCATCTTTTAGGAAATCCTATCATGAGTGCTTCTTTAAAAATTGAAGACGATATCACCGAGTATTTAACAGATCCTGAGCTCATCTTTGAGAAATATGGAAAAAGGGTGGATATGATAATTAATGGTGGATTTGGCAACAATGAACCTTCCACAGTATTCGATTGTTCTGAAGGCTCCCCTGTTTTGATTCGAGAAGGAATAGGACCAATCAATGACTTGATATAAAAGAAAAACGGACTCCCATTGCTGAGAGTCCGTTTTTGCTTTTGAATTGTTTCTAACTACTACCCTACCATCCAAAGATTTGTTTGTATCTAGTGCCATTAATTTTTACAACTGCTAAATTATCGCATGCGCCAGTACCACCTTTAAAATCAACTTCCAAAGTTGGACTATCTGTCGATGTAATGGTTATAATTCCTTGATGTGGATATTTGCAATCATCAATAAACATCAACGAGTTCTCAGCTGCAACTATTGCAGAATAATTCGCACCAAGGTGATTTACTCCACCTGAAGTTCCATAGACCTGAAGGATAGTTCTATTGTTTCCTGGAGATATTTTGTAATATCTATCTGTAGTAAATGAAGCAGACTTATTATCAGGCGAAATGATTTTACCGTTCTTTAAAGTTGTGTGCAGGGTTAACTCGAAATTATCATTACCTTGGTTTTCTAAAGTTGCTGTTCCTTTTACTCTATAGCCATCAACATAGAAACTATCTAATACTGCCGTCATTACAGAACCTTCGTACGACATTTTGTAATTTTTAGTAATGATGATTCTACCTTTTTTGGTTCTACCACCCCAAGTACAACCTTCACCCTGCTTGTAATCAATAATCATTGTATCTACATATTTGTGTTTTATAGAATTGAGCACGATTGAATCCCAACTTATGTAACGGGAAGCACAAGCATCAGAAGGAAGCTGAGAACCTCCTGTTTTGAAAGATTGCTCTTCCACATTACTTACTTCTGTATGCACAACAGTATAAACATGCGTTTGCATCTCATCTGCTTGAGAATTATCGGCAGAACTTTCTGTTTGTGGTGCCTCAGGCAAATCCTCATCCGCTACAGTTGTTTCTCTTTTCTTACATGAAGCAGTAGTTATCACAACTAACGATAATGATACTAAAACTAGGGTTCTAAATAATTTATTCATAATGTAAAGATATTTATTTATCAATATTTTTTAATCTCTATCAGATAGACCACCAAACCACAAAATGGTTGGCTATGTTTCCAAAAAACATATGCAAACTTATGTTTTTTGGGGTTAAAAGCAAAATTTGTTTTTAACCTACCTCATCAAAGTCACTGTTCCCATTTGTTTACCCTCCTTACCTGTGAATGAATCGGTGTACACCACTCTCCATACATACACATCTATTTGGGCATCATTTAGATTGTTGGCACGCTTCCCATTCCATGGTTCGTAGGGCGTTGTCGTTCTAAATACCAACTCTCCCCAACGGTTAAACACCATGAACTCATAATTTGTGCATGTCTCACATTCGTGGTTCGCACCCATTGGATAAAATAACTCATTCAACCCATCTCCATTTGGTGAGAAAGCATTGGGTGCATACATCGTGAATATATCTTTTAATAGTATTTTCTTTATTATAGAATCTGTACATACTGCATTCGATGCTTTCAACTTTACTGGTATCGAATCATAGCCATGAGCAACTGCGCTATCTATAGCAAATTTCACTATGTCATCTGCATTTACCGAACTACTTGGCGTACCCTTCGATCCAAAATCCCACAGGTAATCGGTAGCTCCTGTTGATTGATTCGTAAACAGTACCCTTGGATCTAAGGTGCCTGCCGGCTGCGGATTAAAACTAAAATCAGCCTCAGGAACTTCTGTTACTGTTACCTTCGTTTGAGCACTATCTTTACAACCGTTTTGAAACTGCATTTCTAACCATATAGTAAAGGTGCCTACTTTAGTATAGGTATGGCTGATACTCGCATTGCTCGATGTTAACGTTGTTTGCGCTCCATCTCCAAAATTCCATGTGGCTATTTGTGAGGCCGATGTTGAGCTGTCGCCAAAGTTTACTACTAGTGGAACACATCCTCCCGTCACATCTGGCATTGGTTTTACAACTGGCAAGGACTCTACTACTATTGCAATTGAATCTACGCTTGGGCACTGACCGTTCTGCGTGTATTTTATCCAGTGCGTTCCAGCTCCTGCTGCCATTGGGTTAAACGAACCTCCTGCACTCACGCCCACTCCACTAAATGTTCCGCCTGGAACCACCGGTGATAAAGTTTGTAAACCTAAGTTTTCACAGTATGGACCCGATGCATTGATCGATGCATTCTTAGGTGCTATTACTGTTACCATAATCGTATCTTCGTCTGCACACAAACTACTTGTTCCATTTACTTTGTAACGAATAGCGTATGGTCCGCCTGATCCTGCTGCACTTGGCGTAAACAAGCCACCTGCGGTAACTCCTGTTCCTGCCCATGTTCCTCCTGCATTAAGCGGCGTTAACTGAAACGCTGCATCATTGGTACAGAATGATTTCGTCGCCCCATTTGTGATTTGTGCTTCTTCTCTTGGCAATACATTCAATAAAACACTGTCTTTTGCACTACATGTTGCTGTGGCTCCTGATACAGAATACAACACTTTAACGCCAGTAGAAACTCCTGCTAATTGTGGGTTGAATTTACCTGCGTTATTTACCAAGCCTGCTGGCAATGAACTCCATGTTCCACCTGCTGTGCTATTGCCACTTAATGCTACTTGATACAAACCTTGGTCTACACATATATTAGTGTTATCTATAGTGGTGATGTTGGCCACCATTTGATTCACAACTCCTATCGTTAAGGTATCGAATACCGGACACGTTCCCGATGTAGTGTATGTAATCTTATGACTACCTACTCCCGCAGTGGTTGGATTAAATGTTCCTGCCGCTCCACTTATGATACCCGTTCCACTCCATGTTCCTGCGTTTGATACCGCTTCTTTAAGTAGCGTTTGCGCTGGGTCGTTCAAACAAAATGGGCCCTGACCCAAAGTTATTTTTGCTGTATCTATCGCTGTTACTGTTATCTCCACACTGTCTTTTGCACTGCAAGTAGACGTTGCTCCTGTTAATCCATAATATACCCAAAAAACGCCCACTCCTGCTGTTGCTGGATTTACACTTCCTATACTACTTACCTTTCCTGTTGGTATAGATGACCATAATCCGCCTGCTGTTGTTGTGCCACTTAGAGCGATAGTAAACGCTGCCGCATTTTTACATTTAGTGCTGGTGGGTGTAGTAATATCGGCTATCATTTGGTTTACTACCCTTACCGTTAAAGTGTCTGTTACAGAACATCCTCCTGTTGTAGTGTATGTAATCTTATGACTACCTACTCCCGCCGTGGTTGGTGTAAATTCCCCTGTAGCGGTATTGGTGATACCCGTTCCACTCCATGTTCCTGCACTTGTTACTGTTTCTTTTGCCAAGGTTAACGCTGGGTCGTTCAAACAAAACGGACCTTGCCCTAAAGTGATTTTTGCTGTGTCTATCGCTGTTACCGTTATTTTTACACTGTCTATTGCACTGCACAATAGCGTTGAACCTTGCACCACATAATACACATTAAACACTCCTACTCCTGCTGTTTGTGGATTGAAATTCCCTGCATTGTCTACTTTACCTAGTGGTGATGACAACCAAGTTCCGCCTGATGTTGTTGTTGAACTCAATCTCACTTTAAACGCTGTTCCGTTTTTACACACTGCGGTATCGGCATTGAGTATTTTAGAGACCATTTGAGCTACCACCGTTACATGTATCGTATCTACACTCTTACATGTTCCATTAGTGGTATAAGTTATCGTATGATATGCTGGCGTTAATCCTGCACTAGCGCCTGCTGTAGTTGGATTAAACATGCCTCCACTTGTGATACACCCTCCACAACTAGCGCTCCACGTTCCTGCTGCCGAACCTGCTGTTACCGTTAATTGTTTAGTTAAATCCGACTCACAGAAAATTCCCTCTGCGTTGATTTGTACGCTATCGATAGCGTTTACTGTAATAGCTATTTTTATTGTATCGCCACACAAACCAGCCTTCTCGTAAAAAATTGAATCTGCCCCTACATCGGCCAATGAAGGATTGTAATAGCCATTCGTTGCATCAACAATACCCTTTCCACTCTTTGTTTTAAACACCCCTCCAGATAATAACTGGCTCACCTTAACGGTATCCATTGGTGAATTCTTACAATAAGTTATTTTCTGCGTGCCCAAAAAACTTATATTCACTCCATTGGTAATCGAAATATTTACTGAATCGGCCGTTGGACAAACTCCTCCTGTTACATATTTAATTTTGTAGGTGCTTTGTGCCAATGATGATGGATCAAAAGCCCCTGTTGATGCATTCGTAATACCCCCACCACTCCACGTTCCACCGGTGGTGCTTCCCGCTGTTAAATACGTATTTAAGGTGATGGCTGGTGATGAACTACACATCGCACCTACTGTATTTATCTTTGCACTATCTGTTGCGTTTACCGTGATAGATGTCGTTTTTGAATCTCCACACGTACCAGTTATAGTATAGGTAATAGTGTTAGAACCAACTGCTGCATTCTTCGGATTAAAAGTTCCTAAAGTACCGCTAGTAATACCCGCTCCAGTCCACGTTCCTCCTGTGTTTACCGCCTTTAAAGTCACCGCTGCTGCATTCTTACAAAACGGACCCGATGCAGTAATTGTAGCCGTATCTTTCTTCATAATATGAAACTGCACCGTATCATCTGAACTACAGCCATTCGCCGTTACATCGTATTCTACAAAATGCACTCCTGTTGAATAATTCTTAGGCACAAAACTACTTCCGCCCAAGGCTACATTGTCTATCTTCCATGAACCACCCGATGTTAATGCTGTTAGATTTACTGCCGCGGAAACATCTCCACAATAAGAACCTAAGGCGTTGATACTTGAATCGGGTAAAGGGTTTATCGTTATCGTTTTCATCGCCGAGGAATCTACACAACCATTCGCCGTAGCTATCACTTTATAATTATGAGTTCCAACAGTTGTTAATCCTGGTGTTGTAGTTGCCGTTCCTGTGCCTGCATACTTCCACTGATAGGTTATTGCTCCGCCTCCAACTACAGTCGCACTTCCAGTTAAAGTATGCGGCACCCCTTTACAAAAACTCGTTTGGTTTGGATTTACTGTTACCGTTATCGCTGTTGGC
>CAMDPJ010000009.1 GCA_945903925.1 Chryseobacterium gleum | reverse complement strand
AGGTATTTTGCTGAAGATATATTTACTGTCGATGCAACCTACCTTCTGCGAACTTTGCGCCGAAAGAATGAAGCTGCTGCTTAAAAAGAGTATGATGAATAGACTTCTCATGTATTGCGTTACGAATTTATAAATTTAAATGCAGATTTATTCATGTCTTTGCAAATGCCGTTCCAACTACCAACCGCTCATGCTGGCACCTAACATGAAGGTAGGTGTCCATTTCGGATTAGGTAAATTATCGAAGCCATAACCTATATCGAAGCCAAGTAAACCAAACATGGGCATAAATACTCTAACACCAACGCCGGCAGCTTTGCGGGCTTCGTACGGACTCAATTTTCGTGCTTCGCTCCATCCTCGTCCGGCATCCATAAAGGCCAAACCGTAAATAGTAGCGCTAGGGTTTAATGAAACAGGGTAACGTAATTCCATAGAATATTTTACTGCAGCTACTGCTCCATCGCTAGGTGTTACACCATTGGATCCATAGTCATCTGTGTACCCTCTTAGCGGAATAATTTCTCGTCCGTCGATGGCAAAAGTCATCGGACTACCACCTAAATAAAATCTTTCGAATAAGGTATAATCTGCATTGCGGTTGTATCTACCTAAAACCCCAAAATTCACTTTGGTGTACAATACCAAATTGCCAAATATTTTGTTGTACCACTCGGCTTGCGCTTTTATTTTATAGTACTCAATCAAGTTGTTTTTTGAAATTTGTTCGGCATTCATAAACTTACTGTAAGGCAAAGTTCCTTGCAAAGTTAAAGTAACATTCGATCCGCTTCTCGGATAAAGAGGTTGATCGATGGAGTTTCTAGAAAGAATAAATTTTCCGAAGTAGGCATTGTACTTTCCGTCGGGAATTTGTGATGAACCAAAGTTATAATTTGAAATATCGTAATGCTGATAAGTTCCAATCAAGTTAAGATTGAAGAAGTCATCGGGCCATTTTAAGCGCATACCATAACCTGCCGAAGCAGTGGTAGAGCGGTAATATCCTGTAATTTCGCCCGAAATAGAGTTGCTACTTAGGTTTGCCAATCGTGAATGAGAAAAAGACAAGCTTAAAGAATTTGGTTTCTTACCACCCAACCATGGTTCGATGAATGAAGCATTGTAGCTTTGGTACTGTAAACCCGTAGATTGTGCACGAATACTAAAAGTTTGTCCGTCACCAGAAGGTAGGGGAGTCCAAGATTTTATATCCAACATTCTCTTCGTTGAGAAATTGTTGAAAGACAAACCTAAAGTACCAACCAGTCTTCCTCCACCATAACCGGCAGAAAGTTCTACTTGATCGGAAGGTTGTTCTTCAACAATATATTCAATATCCACTGTTCCATCGGCTGCGTTGGGCTTAGGATTTACCGACATTTTTTCGGGGTTGAAATATTTCAGTTGCGCTAATTCACGCTGCGAACGAATGATATCAGAACGGCGGAACAAATCACCTGGTTTGGTTCTAATTTCGCGCATTACTACATAGTCGCTGGTTTTGGTATTTCCTATCAAAGTAACGCGATTGATACGTGCTTGTTTTCCTTCGTAAATACGAATTTCAATGTCGATACTATCGCCTTCAATTTTAATTTCTTTGGGATTTACGTTGAAGAAAAGGTAGCCATCATCCAAGTAAAGAGAACTTACATCTTGTCCGCTAGCATCCATCATCAAACGCGCATTCAAGGTTTGCATATTGTGCACTTCACCGCGATTAATATTTAAAATTCGGTTAAGCTCTTCGGTGCTGTATTTGGTGTTGCCCACCCAGGTAATTTGGCGGAAGTAGAACTTGTCGCCTTCGTCTATACGAATACCAATCAACTTTCTTTTGTCGTTTAATTTAGAAGCGGTATCGCCAACAATACGCGCATCTCTAAATCCTTTTTCGTTGTAGGCGTTAACTATAGCTGCCAAGTCATCAATGTAATCTTTTTCACTGAAGGTCCCGTCTTTAAACACATTCCACCAACGGTAGCGTTTGGTTTCTTTCATTAATTTGCGCAGTTTTCTTTCGCTAAGCGCATAGTTTCCGTAGAAATTAATGTCTTGAATGCGCACTTTTTTTCCTTTGTCGATGATGATTTTAAGATTTACTCGTTTGCTGTCAACAGAGTCGGCGCTCTCTTCCATTTTCACGGTACAGTTGGCTCTTCCTTTTTCTTCGTAATATTTTTTAATGGTGTTTTCGGTGAAGTTGAGGAGGTTCTTGGTAATGGGCTTGTCTTTTTGAATGCTAATCTTTTCGCGAATTTCTTTTTTGTGGTTTTTGCTTACGCCAACGATGATGTATTTATTCAATCTCGGACGCTCTTTTACAACGATGATTAGCGTGATTTTCTCTTCATTTAAATCGGCATATTTTATTTGTACATCATCGAACATTCCTTGCGCCCAAATCTTTTTAATGGCGTTGGCTGCTTGTTCGCCAGGCCAACGAAATTTACCACCCCTTTCCAATCCCGACCAAGAGATGATGGTAAATTCCTCTGAGGTTTGATTTCCTTCTACTCTAATGTTGTCTATGGTATATTCTCTTGGAGCAAGAATAGACGGAACATCAAGTTGTGCTGATAATGAGATGGAGAAAAGGGAAAGTATAAGTAGCTTGAAATATTTCATGTTATGCAGTAATTTGTTCGCTGGTCATTCCAAAGCGGCGCTCGCGCTGTTGATAGCTTATGATGGCTTTGTAGAAATCTTCTTCTCTAAAATCGGGCCATAGCGTTTCGGTAAAATACAACTCAGCATAAGCCAATTGCCAAAGCAAAAAATTGCTAATTCTTTGTTCACCGCTGGTGCGAATCATCAATTCTGGGTCGGGAAATTGTTTGGTGCTTAAATACGTGCTTAGTGTGCTTTCGGTGATGTTATCTGTCGAGATTTTACCATCGATGGCATCTTTTGCAATTTGCTTGATAGCCTCCGTAATCTCAAATTTAGAGCTATAACTTAAGGCCAAGATTAAGTTGAGTTTTGAGTTTTTACTTGTATTGTCGATGGCTTCTTGCAATTTATTTTGGCACTTTTTAGGCAGAGATTCAATGTTTCCTATGGCGTGCAAACGGATATTGTTTTCGTTTAGTGTTTTGGTCTCACTATTTATGGTATCTACTAAAAGTTCCATCAAAGCATTTACTTCTGCTTGTGGACGGCTCCAATTTTCTGTGGAAAAGGCATACAATGTTAGATTTTCAACTCCGCTTTTCACGGCAGCTTCTAGTGAGGCGCGCACAGCTTTAACACCGTTTTTGTGGCCAAATACGCGCATCATTCCTTGTTTCTTAGCCCAACGTCCATTTCCATCCATAATGATGGCTACATGTTTAGGCACGTTGTTTTTATCTATTTTTTCTAGTAAAGACATTAATTCTCAGGCATTTTTAAGAGGGTGTAAATGTAGTTTTTTTTTCTCAAAGCTTAATAAATTAATGCTTTTTTGCGCGTTTTAAAAAACACGACAAATCTCCTCTTTGCTTAGTTTATAGGAGATGGTAAAGCCAGTGAAAACATAGAGGTCTTTTCTGGTACTATCGCCACGTTGTTTGCCCGCAATTTTTTGAAGCGGTATACCTGTTTTGTTCGACATGTTTTCGGCCTCTGTGGAAATTTCTCCTGGGTTAGGGTAGTTGGTGCTTATATCGTCTATGTAGTCGGTGAAGGTTTTTCTAATTCCCCATTCTGCGCTAAAGCTAAAACGTCCCCATTTCATTTTGAGTCCCAAACCTAAGGGTATCGCTATTTGGTGCAAAAAATAGTCTTTTCCTTCTGTTTGAAGAGGTTCGAGATTTATAAAGGTTCCTCCGCTATTGGCTTGAGGATTAAAATAGAAGTAGTTGATGCCACCGAATACAAAAGGGGTGATTTTTCTTTTTATTGATTTCATCAAAGCAAATTCATAGAAATTAAATTCGATTTGTCCGCCTACCTCAAATATTGGCGATTTAAAAGACAAATTTCTTTCTTTTTCGAATGCATTTGAGGAATAAGCATCATAACCTTTTACTTCGTTGTAATTGATAAAAGCGCGAAGTGCATAGTGACTGCTGAGTGCGTATCTGTAAAATATTCCTCCTGCAGGTTGCATTAACTTGGTAGGAAAGTGATAACGATTTAATTCTCCTAAGTAGTAGCCAGCACCTCCAAATAAACCAATTTCTGAATAGGGATTAATGTTGGTGTTTGCTAACGCAGAAAAGCTAAAAGAGGCAAATAAGAAAGCAGCTAATAATTTTCGAATAAGATTCATTACACTAGATTATTGCTTAAGAACGCAGGGCGAATAATCAAATTGCCTTTCAGCAATTAGAAACGCACTCTGCCACCTCTACCGGTTTTAAGCTTGTAGCTTGCCGTTATGGTTAAGAAGCCATAGCTATCTTTATCTGTAGGGTCTCCACGCTGTTGTCCGGCAACATAGGCCTCATCGGTACCCAAGTTAGGATCTGCTAAGAAAGCAGCGACAGGGCCTTTATCTGCTAAAATAGCAGCGTTGTCAAAATAAGTGGTGCTTACGCCATCCATGTAATCGGTAAAAGTTTTTCTTTGTCCGTATTCAATACCTATCATCCATCTTTTGTTTAAAGATCTTCTGAAACCGATACCATAAGGTATAGCTAGTCCAAAAGGGCTAAAAGGTTTACGTGTTGCAATAATCTCTTGCCCCTCTGTATTGAGTTTACGTATGTTTTGCCAATTTCCACTATTGTCTTTACCTTGTGGATTGTGGTAAAAACCAGCAACACCTAAGAAAACATAAGGGTACAATCCCAAAGATTTCATCCCTTTAATTTTTTTCAATCTATAGATATGACCAGATTTTTCTTTCACAAAGTAGAATTCATATCTAGCACCTACTTCGAAAACATTTGATCTAAATTGGAATTGTCTATTCAATCTATCAGGCCAAGCTGTTGTTCTGTCGTCTCCTGCAATCCTTCCCCAAGCGAAACCAGCCATAACGGCGTGTCGAGGGTGTAGTTTGTATCGTCCTCCTAAAAAAGCCGTCGGACGGGTCGTATTGAATTCAAAATCTTTGTAATAATCGGTACCAATTTGGTCTGCACCACCAAGGTCACCTAAAAAATTTGATGTTCCTGCGCCAAAAGTCATTTCGGCTCTTAGCCGTTTCCAAGCAGAATACGATTGAGCTTGTGAACCTGCTGTAATCAGCATTAGCCCTAAGAAAGCGATACAATATCTCATTAGATTAATTTTCACTGGAGGCAAATATAATTAAAATATACAAATAAAGAAACAAAATTAATTTCGAATATCGTGACCCCAGTACAGCTTGTTTCTAAGGGTACTGGCGAATGACTGTCCTTGTATTCTTGCGATATGCGCTTTAAAATCTTCTTTTTCAATAATAAGTTCTGTTTTTTCGTTCACCGAAGTGTTTCTAGAATCCAAAGAAACCATGAATTCATTGCCTCTTCCTTCCATCACTAGTTTTATTTTTTTACTGTCGGGAATAATCAAAGGGCGAACATTAAGGTTATGTGGAGCGATAGGAGTGATGATAAAAACGCCCGAGTTGGGCATTACAATGGGACCATTGCAGCTTAAAGAATAGCCGGTTGAACCCGTTGGCGTGGAAACGATTAGTCCATCGGCCCAATAGGATGTAAAGTATTCGTCGTTGATGTAAGCGTGAACTATAATCATCGATGAAGAATCTTTTTTATGAATAGTGAGTTCATTAAGCGCAAAGTTGGTTTCACCAAACAAATTTTCTTTGGTAACCAGCTTGAGCATGGTTCTTTGGTCGATATAAAAATCTTTGTTCAATACACTTTCGATGGAGCTGATTGTATCGTTGGATGCGATACTGGCCAAAAATCCTAAGCGCCCAGTGTTGATTCCTAAAACCGGAATTTCTAAGTCTTTAATCAAAAGCAATGATTCCAATATGGTTCCATCGCCACCTAAACAGCAAACGAAATCAACGCCTTTTAATTCTTCATGTTTCTCGAAGGTTTTGGCTTGTTCTAATCCGGCAACTTTATCTTTTATTTTTAGCAGATAGGGTGCATGAATGATAAATTCAATCTCTTTGTTTTCATGCACGAAGCGAAAAAAATCTTCAAAAATTTCTTTCTTGGTTTCATTGTATTCTTTTCCGAAGATAGCGAGCTTCATGTTATGTGTTTTATATTGGAGCTATAAAGCTAAGATAAATACCCGATTGTCCTTTTCTATTGGTAGAAAATTCTACTCTCAATACTTTGTCGTAGTAGGTAACGAAGTCGAGTCCGATACCAAAACCTACTAATAATTTATTACTCAATTGATTGCTGGCTGTATAAACTCGGTCTTTAATGTAACCGGCATCGGCAAAGAGATTAAGGTAGAGGGCGTGGTTAAAGGTGTTGAATTTTTCGAAGGGCAAAAATTTGATTTTGTAAACTCTGGGTTTATACAATTGCCATTTGACGTTCGATTTAAAAACAACGAAGTTACTGCCGCTAATCATATTGGGTTCGTAGCTGCGTACAAAATCGTTGTTAAAACCTAGTCCTTTGGCAATATAAAACGGCACTTTGTCGCGGGTGTATGCTCTAGCTTTTAGCCCTAGGCCGTAAAAGAAGCTTCCCTTTATTTTCCCAAATTTTTCAGCTACAACAGAAAAAAGCATGCTGTTGATTTTGTTTTTTGAAAAATCTAGTCCGTATTTATCTATAGTGAATTCCATATCGTGCCCTTTAAGGGGGTAGTTTTTAGAATCTCGTTTGTCTACTCTGTACAAATACCTGAGCGATAAATAAGAACTTTGTTTTTGGCCGTTGAGCAGGTAATTTGTATTCTCAAGGGGTGAGACAATGGTATCGGCCACTTTTACAAAGTCGTATTGCAAGCGAAAAAAGTGTTGTTGGTAAAGCTTATGGCGAAAAACATACTCTGCATAAGTATTGAATTCTTCTCGCATAATTTCATTTGCATCTTTGTGGTAAACAATTTTGTCGTTCACGCTTTTGAAATAGATTTCGTGTCGGCGCACACTAAGAAATGATAGGTTGAGTCCGTGATTTCTCGTTTTCACCAAATACGGAATTTTGTACATCAAGCCAATTTCCTGCGAATAGCCAAACTTTAACTTCAACTGAATGGTTTCTTGACGCCCCCTAAAGTTGTACTGATTAAGATACACTCCGTAGCTAAACCTATCAAAGGTGCGGTATTGCAGCCAGTCGAAGGTGTTTCTGTCTTCCCCCACCAAGATGGGCTGAGGCCAAATGTACCAGCGTTCTTTTACTATAATTTTAATGTTCACCAATTTACCATCGAAGGTAGGTTCTATAAATACAAAGTTAAATAGAGAAGTATTGATTAGGTTTTGTTGTGAGCGCAGGGCTTTCTGACTAAAATCATTAGAGGAGACAACATCACCTTTATGAAAGGTTATTTCTTTCTCAATGATAAAGTTTTTGGTGATTTTGTTACCTTCAATCTCAATAAGATTTACAATGAAAGTAGAATCTTGTCCTTTCGCAACAACGTGATTTAGCAAAAGAAAAAGAGCAATTACATTGCGCATTTTACATGTTCAAATAGTTCATGAACAAGTCAAAACGACGCTGTAAATCCTCATCGAAAGTACTTTGGTGGTAACTGGCTTTTATGGTATAGTTAAAGCGCGTAAAGGTTTGAATGATGCGCGATAGATCGATGATATTGATTTTAAGAATCACTTCTAATTTCATGGAATCTGCGGGAGTAGAAGTAGCGCAATTTAAAATTTTAGCGTTATCCGACTCTACAATTTGTGCGATATGAGAAAGTGAATAATCATTGATGTTTACCTCTAAAACGATTACTCCGCCTGGTTCATTTGAAGCTGTAAACTTAGAGAAGCTATAAGCCAAATCCATAGAAAGGATAGAGCCACAGTAAACATTTTTATCGTCTAAAACAGGAATCACCGATATTCTGGCTTCGCCCATAATTTTAATCACTTCAAAAATATGGTCGTGAACGCGCACAAAAGGACGCATCAAAGAAACTTTCTTATTTTTTATTTCCTCTGAAGTATCTTCAAAGAAATCGTATATGTCTTTGTCGGATAGGAGTCCGCAGTACTCATCGTCTTTTACAATAGCAATGTGCGAAACTCGAAATTCGTCCATCAAAGAAAGAGCAGTATCTCCTGTGTCTTGAGGTTTCAAGAAAGGAAGGTCGTAGGTGATTAAATCTTGTGCTAACACGGAATAAACAAATTTAAGTACGCGGGCAAAGGTAGTATTTTTTACTTTTGTGCACCACTAATAAAAAAGCTATGGTAAGATTAAGCGTAAACATTAACAAAATTGCCACTTTGCGAAATTCGCGTGGCGGAGATGTGCCTAACGTTGTGCAGGTAGCGAAAGATGCCGAGCGTTTTGGCGCCCAGGGAATAACGGTTCATCCTAGGCCCGATGAGCGTCATATTCGTTATGCCGATGTTTACGACTTAAAGAACGCAGTAAGCGCAGAGTTTAATATAGAGGGCTATCCATCTACCGATTTCATGAAGATGGTTTTAGAGGTAAGACCAGAACAAGTGACTTTAGTGCCCGATCCTCCTGGTGCATTAACCTCAAATGCAGGGTGGGATGCCAAAAAGAATTTCGATTTTTTAACCGAGGTGGTTGCAGAGTTTAAGAAACAAGGAATTCGTACTTCTATTTTTATGGAGACAGAACTCAATCAAATAGAATGGGCAGCGAAAACAGGAGCCGATAGAATAGAGTTGTACACTGAGGGTTATGCAACACATTATTCTAAAAATAAGGAAGATGCCATAGCACCTTATAAAAGAGCAGCTTTAAAGGCGAGGGAATGTAGTTTGGGTTTAAATGCTGGGCACGACCTAAGCTTGCAAAACCTGAAATATTTTGCAGAGGAAGTGGAGGGATTGAATGAAGTGTCGATTGGCCATGCCCTTATTGCCGATGCCTTATACTACGGATTGGAAAATACCATTCAACTATACCTACGTGAGTTGCGCCATGGAGCTTAATTTTAAAGTATTTGGAGAAGGAGAGTCGGTAATTATTTTACACGGATTTTTAGGTTCATTAGACAATTGGCAAAGTGTGGCCAACTATTTATCTAATGATTTTAAAGTGTATTTGATTGATCTGCGCAATCATGGTAAAAGTGAACATACACTAAAGCATAGCTATGCCTTGATGAGCGAAGATTTAAAAGAATTTTTTCTCCAGCAAGATATCTGTAGCGCTAATGTAATCGGACATTCCATGGGCGGTAAAACAGCGATGTTTTTTGCTGCGCACTATCCACAATTGGTAGATAAACTGGTGGTGATAGATATTGGTGTGAAATATTATCCACCACACCATCAAGATGTTTTAGGCGCATTAAATTCTATTGATTTATCTGTTGTTTCAAGCCGACAAGAAGTAGAAACGCAGTTGATGCAAAAGCTTGATGATGATGGTGTAGTGCAATGGCTAATGAAAAACCTCAAAAGAGAAGGAGATGCATTTCAATGGAAATTCAATCTTAAGCATTTAAGCACTGAAATAGAGAATATAGGAGAGGCATTGCCTGAAGAAGCAGAATTTTTGAACCCTACTTTATTTATACGTGGTGGAAACTCTCACTATGTTTTAGATGAAGACATAGAGGACATCATACACCATTTTCCGTTGGTAAAAATGGAAAAAATACCCCAAGCCGGACACTGGGTGCATGCCGAGCGTCCGCAGGAATTTAACGATGTTCTTCAAAAATTTCTTAAAAACCATTAACTTAACCGCTTCAAAAATAAATTATGCACGAATCATTAGCGATAATACCTACTTACAACGAAAGAGAAAACATTGAAGCAATCATTCGCAAGGTGCTTTCTTTTCCCGGAGGATTTCATATGTTGATAGTGGATGATGGCTCGCCTGATGGCACGGCTCAAATCGTTAAAGATTTACGGAAAGAATTTGAAGGGCGTTTGTTTTTGAAAGAGCGCACGGGCAAACAAGGTTTAGGTACTGCTTATATTCTCGGATTTAAATGGGCCATTGAAAATAAATATGAATTGATTTTTGAGATTGACGCCGATTTTTCTCACAATCCCGATGACTTATTGCGTTTGAGACAAGCTTGTTTAGATGGTGCCGATTTAGCTATTGGTTCAAGATATTCTAATGGTGTTAATGTAGTGAACTGGCCCATGTCGAGAGTGCTTACTTCATACTATGGTTCTATGTATGTGCGCATGATGACAGGCATGACCATTCGTGATACCACTGCCGGCTTTAAATGCTACAAAAGAAGAGTTTTAGAAACCATAGATTTCAATGCTATTAAGTTGATTGGTTATGGTTTTCAAATAGAAATGAAATTTAGAACTTGGAAACACGGATTCAAAATAGTAGAGGTGCCCATCATCTTTCAAGATAGAACAGCCGGCGCTTCAAAAATGAGTAAGGGCATTATTAAAGAAGCATTCGTAGGGGTGTTTTTAATGAAAGTAAAATCGTGGTTTACCAAATACAAGCAAGCAAATGCAAACATTAATTAAAGGCGGAACATTGGTGAATGAAGGCAGAATTTTTAAAGCCGACATTCTAATTGAAGATGGAAAAATAAAAGAGATTGCTGAGAACGGTGCCGATTTTAAAGACGAAAATATTGAAGTAATTTCTGCAGAAGGGAAATACATTTTACCAGGATTGATAGACGACCAAGTTCATTTTCGCGAACCAGGTTTAACACACAAAGGAAATATTGCATCAGAATCGAAAGCAGCAGCAGCGGGCGGAGTAACTTCTTTTATGGAGATGCCTAATACCAATCCGCAAACCACCACCATTGAAGAATTAGAAAAGAAATTTGCCATTGCTGCAGAAACCAGCGCGGTGAATTATTCTTTCTTTATGGGTGCTACCAACCATAATATCGAACAAACATTGGCTGCCGATATTAAGCACACCGCAGGTATCAAAATATTTATGGGTTCTTCTACTGGTGATATGCTGGTTGACGATTCTCATGTGTTGAATGAAATTTTTAAAAAAGCGAAAATGTTGATCGCAACGCATTGCGAAGACGAACAAACCATCAAAAATAATTTAGAGATTTATAAAGCAAAATACGGCGAGGACATTCCTTTTTCTGCACATCCATTAATTCGCAATGAAGAAGCTTGCTACAAATCATCGTCAATGGCGGTGCAACTGGCTAAAAAGCACGATACGCGTTTGCATATTTTACATATTTCATCAGCATCAGAAGTTGCGTTGTTTGCCAACGATGTTCCTTTAGAAAAGAAAAGAATTACGGCCGAAGCTTGTATTCATCACTTATGGTTTAGCGAGGCCGATTACGAAGATAAAGGAAGATGGATCAAATGGAATCCGGCAGTGAAAACAGCGAAAGACAGAGATGCTGTGTGGAAGGGCGTTTTAGAGAATAACATTGACATTATCGCTACCGATCATGCGCCTCATACCATTGAAGAGAAAGAAGACAAGTATTTAAAAGCGCCTTCTGGCGGGCCACTAGTTCAACATTCATTAGTAGCCATGCTCGAGTTTGTGAAACAAGGTAAAATCGCATTAGAGAGAGCAGTAGAGAAAATTTCTCATGCACCAGCCCTTTGTTTGCAAGTAGAAAAAAGAGGATTTATTAGAAAAGGATATTTTGCCGATTTAGTGATGGTTGATTTGAATGATGCTTGGACGGTGAAAAAATCGAACCTATTGTACCATTGTGGATGGAGTCCGTTTGAAGGTTATACTTTTAGCTCTAAAGTTATTACTACGTGGGTGAACGGAAAGGCAGTATACAAAAATGGCTCCGTGGTTAATGGAGCCAAAGGTAGTGCACTTACTTATTCTAGATAAACTAGTTGCCTTCAACAGGTTTAGCTTGAGTATCTGTAGTGGTATTTACATCCATGGTTACAATTTGATCTGCAGCCCATGTTCCAGAGTATTGAGCTGTACCTAACCAATAGAATTTACCATATCCGTCTCTTTTATCATCTTTCCAGTTACCAGCGTATTTACCGCCTTTTATCCAAATGTAGGTTCCGAAACCACTTCTTTTACCTTGAAAAAAAGAACCAATGTATTTGTCTCCACTAATGAAGAAATAGGTTCCTGGGCCATGTGGCTTGCCGCTTAACCATTGGCCGTCAAACTTATCTCCATTCGGAAATTTAAAAGTTCCCGAACCTGTGAAGCAATTTCCTTTGGTGCATTGTGCAAAGCTATTGCTGTTGAACAGTGCTGTAAAAGCAACAAGCATTGAAATTAATAAGGCTTTTCTCATACTATAAAATAATTTTCGCGGTGAAGATATTAAAATTTTAATCAACCTTCTATCGCGTAATTTTCTAATTTAGAACACGAATATGTAAAATCTTACACATATTAAACATTATTACACTGAATTATGAGGTTTTTTTTAGCTTTTCTACTGCCGGTTTATATGTTCTCTTGCACGACCAATAGCGATGCCACAAGAGAAGTTATTCCGCAAAATGTAATCGACTCCACTACCTTTGCTAAAGTTTTGGCTGATATGCACATTATGGATGGCGGTGCTAAATTTCAGGCCTTCCCCGATAATCGAATTGTGGCAAATAAGTACAGTCAGAATTTAGGCGTACTTAAAAAGTATCATCTCGACAAAGCCGAATTTGATTCTACTATGATGTATTATTCTGCCCATCCCGATAAATTTGATAGGGTATATAATAAGGTGTTGGAGATTTTGAGTGAAGAACAAGCGTTGTTGAATGTTAACGCAGTGAAGGATAGTATTAGAAAAGATAGTTTGGGAAGGTAATTACAAATAAAATCGCGCCGCATCTTCAATACTCTTCTTAACAGGAATATATTCAAACCCCAATCTTCCTCTTACTTTGTCATTCGAATAATACGCTTTTCTATACGCCGATTGCGCATTCTCTTTAGTGATGAAAGGCTGTGCTCTAAATAAGAAACATCTTAAGGCATCTACCCTCCAAATGATTTCGGCCATCCATCGTTTTGCTTCGCGAGTAGGGGCAGGGAGGTTTAAATTTTTAGCAATAGTATCGAACAATTCTTTGAAGGAAATATTCTCACTAATCGCCAGAAAACGTTCACCGTGTTTCTCGCTTTTCATTAGTCGAACCATAATTTCTACTACGTCACGTGCATCCACAAAGCCGTTCACTCCATGGGTATAAAATTTCAATCCTTTTTTTACTTTATTGAACAGAGAAGCGCTTGATTTTTCTTCGTTGCCCGGACCGATAATCACCGATGGATGTACAATCACGGCATTCAAGCCTTCTTCTACACCACGCCAAACTTCCATTTCAGAAAATTTTTTGCTAAAGGCATAATTCGATCTCCCTTCTTTATCTACCCATAATTTTTCTTCAGTGATTTTTCCATCTTCTACAGAATCGCCCAATGCAGCAGTAGAGCTAACATGACAAAGCTTTTTGATATTTAATTTCAAGGCCATATTCACCACATTGTACGTGCCTTCAATATTGATTTTGAACATTTGTTCTTTGTCTCTTTTGGCAAAAGAAACGGTTGCCGCACAATGGTAAACATAATCGCAACCAAGCATTGCTTCTTCTAAAGAGGGAATATCCAACACATCACCATCTACCCATTCTATTTTAGAGAATAAGGATTTATCGGAAGAGTAAAATTCAAAAATATCTTGTGTTGTTTTTAGTGAACTTCCACTTCTTTTCAATGCGCGCACCGACTCACCTTTACTTACCAAATGGTACAAAAGATGCGCGCCTAGGAGTCCGGTACCGCCCGTAATGAAGTTCATGTGGCTAAGATAGTAATTTAGGCAGTACTTCTGTAGGGGCGAGCTGTGCTCGCCCATTGCATACAAAATATAGTGGGCGAACACAGTTCGCCCCTACGTCTTTTCTTATATCTTTGTGCCTCTTAAAATTGATAGCATGAATTTCATTGAAGAATTAAAATGGCGAGGAATTTTGCAAGACATGATTCCCGGAACAGAAGAACAATTGCAAAAGGAAATGACCACTGCGTATGTGGGTTTTGATCCTACTGCAGATTCTTTGCATGTAGGAAATTTGGCGGCTATTATGTTGTTGAAGCATTTTCAAAATTGCGGACACAAACCCTTGGCTTTGGTTGGTGGCGCCACCGGTATGGTGGGCGATCCATCGGGGAAAAGTGCGGAAAGAAAGTTTTTGGATGAAACAACTTTGAAGTACAATCAAGATTGTATTAAAAAGCAATTAGAGAAATTTTTAGATTTTAATGGTGGTGCAAATTCTGCCGAAATAGTAAACAATTACGATTGGTTTAAAGATTTTTCTTTGCTCGATTTCTTGCGCGATGTAGGTAAACACATTACTGTAAGTTACATGATGGCGAAGGATTCTGTGAAGAATAGATTAGAAGGTGGAATATCATTTACAGAGTTTTCTTACCAGCTGATACAAGGCTACGATTTTTACTACCTCAATGAAAAATACAATTGCAAATTGCAAATGGGTGGTAGCGACCAATGGGGCAATATTACTACAGGTACAGAGTTGGTGCGCCGTAAAAGCGATAGAGAAGCTTTTGCCTTAACAGGAAAATTAATTACCAAAAGTGATGGCACTAAATTCGGTAAATCGGAAGGTGGAAATATTTGGTTGGATGCAAATAAAACATCTCCTTACCAGTTTTACCAGTTTTGGCTGAATGTGAGTGATGACGATGCTTTGCGCTACATTAAAATATTTACTACTCAAACACAGGTAGAAGTGGAGGCACTGGCGCAAGAGCATGCAAAAGAACCTGGTTTTCGTGCTTTACAAAAAGCATTGGCAAAGGCGGTAACGATTACTGTGCATTCAGAAGAAGCGTTCAGCGAAGTGGTAGAAGCGTCTTCTTTCCTTTTCAATAAAGAGTGCATCAACACCATTAAAACCTTAACGGCTACTGATGTATTGAATAAATTAAAAGTGGTGCATACGGTGCAATTGGATAGAGCACAATTAGGAACAAGCTTAATTGACGTGTTGGCCGAAAAAGAATTGTATTCATCGAAAGGTGAAGCTAGAAAAGCCATTAAAAATCAGGCTGTATCTATCAATAAGGTTAAGGCAACAGAAGCAAAAATACTTTCAGCAGAAGATTTATTGCACGATAAAATGATGATTGTTCAAACAGGTAAAACCGATTACCACGTGCTAGTGGTTTCGTAATGAAACAACAAAGCATCTATATCGACAACAACGCAACTACACCGCTAGATGAGCGTGTGTTGCAAGCCATGCTTCCTTATTTTACCCATGAATTTGGCAATGCTTCTAGTTCAACACACCGTTATGGTTGGGTGGCCAAAGATGCCGTTGAAACAGCGAGAAAGCAAGTAGCAGAAACAATAGGCGCCGAAGAAAGTGAAATCACTTTCACCAGTGGCGCTGCAGATGCTATTAACCAAGGGATTGTTGGTGCTTATCAAATGTTTAAAGGCCATAAAAATCATTTCATTACTGTTGTCACCGAGCATAAAGCGGTATTAGATGCTCATCGTTTTTTGGAGAAAGAAGGTGCGCAAGTGACTTATTTGGGAGTTGACAACAACGGATTAATTGACTTAATAGAATTAGAAAATAGTATTACGGAAAACACAGCTTTGGTTTCTGTAATGCTGGCCAATAATGAAACAGGAGTGATTCAAGAAGTTAAAGCCATTGCCGAAATAGTGCATCGCAAAAAATCGGTTTTCTTTTGTGATGCGGTGCAGGCTTTGGGTAAAATTGTAGTAAATGTAAATGAATTAGGCATTGATATGATGCCTTTATCGGCGCATAAAATTTATGGTCCGAAAGGAGTTGGTGCCCTGTACACCCGCCGAAAATCACCACGCATTAAGTTGCCTCAGCACTTACATAGAGGCACGGTTAATGTTCCAGCCATTGTGGGTTTTGCTAAAGCATGTTCTTTAATCGATGGAGAAGAAAACAAAAGGATTTTACTATTAAAACTAGAGTTACAAAACCAACTGCAACATTTGGGTTTTGTGAACAATGTTGTAGATGTGCCCACCTTGCCCAATACTATAAATGGTCGTTTCGATAGAATTAAAGCATCAGAATTGATGCAAAAGACCGATGGTTTGGCTTATTCTCTGGGTTCTGCTTGTAATTCTGCCGATGCTAAGTTATCTCATGTGTTGAAAGCGATGGGCTTAACAGATGCGCAGATACAATCTTCGTTTAGAATTTCCTTGGGAAGATTTAATTCATCTGAAGAAATAAAAAAGGTGGTGCAAGAGTTTTTAGGGCATATTAATTGAACAATAAATTAAATATTGTTATAGCCCTTTCTAAAAGCGCAATATTCCTTATTTTTAATGAAATTTTTCAGGATGAATAGAGTTTGTGGATTGTTATTGTTTTGCACTTCTTCGCTTTTTGCGCAGGAAACAGATACAGATAGTTTGCGCGCCAAATACAAAGATGAAAATGCGGTGTACAGTATTTTTAAAGAAAACATGGTGATTAGTTTGGTGAAAGATAAACCTAAGGTATACTGCGATCACCAATCGGAAATGTGGTTTTTAAAAGACAATGCGCATTCGTACGCCAACCGTTCTATTTATTTTTCTTATTTCACCGGCATCGAAAACATCAATGCATACACTCTAGTACCCACTGCCAAAAAAGGCAAACCAGCCAAAGAATTTGTTTATAAAATCGAAGAAAAAAACACTATTTCTGCAGGTATTTTTTTCGATAGTGGCAAGCAAAAGTCCTTTGTATTTCCCAATGCCAAAAAGGATGGAGCTGCCCATTTAGAATACCGTGAAGTGTACAACGACCCTCACTTTTTAGGCTTGTTTTATTTCAATACTTATGTGCCTATTCAGCATTCTGAGTTCTCGGTGTCTTTTCCGGCCAGCATTGAGCTAGAGTACACTTTAATAAATACCGAGAAGTACAATATTGAAATGACTACTACGCAGAAAAAAGGAGTAACAACTTACACCTGGGTAGCCAAAAACATAGCAGCCTACGATTACTTTAATAATGCGCCAAGTTTAAACTATTACGCACCGCATGTTATTGTGCGCATTACCGAAATAAAACACAAGAAAGGCGAAGTAGAAAAAGTGTTGCCCGATGTGAAAGGCTTATACGATTGGTATTACACATTTGTAGAAGATGTAAATACAGAAGACAATACCGAATTAAAAAACCTCACCGATTCTATTGTAAAAAATGCGCCCAACAACGATGAAAAAGCGCGAAAAATTTTCAATTGGGTGCAAAGCAATGTGAAGTATGTGGCTTTTGAAGATGGTATGGGAGGATTCGTTCCAAGGGAAGCCCACTTGGTTTGTCAGAAACGCTACGGAGACTGTAAAGATATGGCGAGTATCATCACCGAAATGCTGAGGTATGCTGGTTTAAAATCTCATTTAACATGGATTGGTAGCAGAGACATTCCTTATGCTTATGAGCAGGTTCCAACGCCATTGGTAGACAATCACATGATTTCAGCTTATGAAAAAGAAAGCGGCGAAATTGTATTTTTAGATGCAACGGGTTACTACACTCCTTTTGGCATGCCTACTTCCTTCATTCAAGGCAAAGAAGCTTTAATTGGCACTGGAAAAGGAAAATTTATGGTGATTGCGGTGCCCGTGATTGGCAAAGAGAAAAACCTAAGGACCGATTCTTTAATTCTTACCCTAGAAGGCGATGCATTGCTGGGTAAGGGTTTTATAGATTCTCGTGGTTACGATAAGATTTATTTTGTGAATCGTTTGCTGAACGAAACCCCCGATAAACGCAAAGAAAAAACCAAAGCGATGTTGGATAAGGGAAACAATAAAATCGATTTTAAATCGGTAGAATTTTTTGGTTTAGACAACCGCGATTCTAATTTATACATTCAATACAATTTTAAATTGCCCGATTATGTGAAGGTAGCTGGCGAACAAATTTTTGTGAATTTGAATCTCGAAAAAGATTTACGCAGTGCCAACATCGATGTAAAGAAAAGAAAAGGAATTCCTATCGATAACGATTACAAATATGAAGAACGCGAAAGCAATACATTACTTATTCCCAAAGGTTATGAGGTGAATTATTTGCCTGCAAACGCATCTTTCAATAATGATTTATTTGGCTTTAGTATCACTTATGAAAAGAAAGCCGATCAGGTGGTGATGTTGAAAAATTCATACATCAATTATTTGCTGTTGAAAGAAGATAAATTTCTTGATTTCAATGCCATGATTAAAGATATAAATAAGGCCTACAGCGAAGTAATAGTGCTTCAAAAAATTGCAAAACCAATTAAGAAATAACATGAGAAAATTTGCAGCCACTTTACTATGTACACTTTTTGCATTTACGCTTTTCGCCCAAGAAGATGCTTTAAGTGATTTTTCTTTTGAAATGAAAAATTACGATTGGGAAGAGAAACCCACGCCAACAATAATTACAGAAGAAGAAGCAAAAGCGCCATTGGTGATTACCAAAGATTTTTTGGTGAAAGAATATTTGTATTTCAGCGGTATTTTCTTTGAAGTTTCTACCATTCACAAGAGGAAAAAATTGAACAATGATGAGGCAGTAGATGCGAGTAATAAAGTATATATAAGCACGGCGCGCGGACAAGAAGTAATTGGGCTAAAAGCGCGTTCTATCTCTAAAGATGGTAAAGTAACGGTTTTCAACAACGACAATATCAAGCAGGTGGAGAATTACGAAAATGCCGGACCCTTCACCATTTTTGCCCTGGAGGGTGTTGAGAAAGGAAGTGAAATTGAATATATGTATTCTATTAAAGCAGCCATCAACGATTTCAATTGCGACGATTATACCTTAGCCAATACTTATGCCGTTAGAAATGCGCATTTCGAATTGATTTACGATAAGTCTTGGGTTTTTTCAACCAAATCTTACAATGGATTGCCCGAGGCGAAAATAGATACTACTCTCTCGGGTAAGAACCGTCATACGGTAGATGTTTTGTCGAGTGCTTCTATCGGCGATGAGATTTTTTCGTATGGCAATGCTGCTTACAAAAGAATGGAATATAAGTTTAACAAAAACAAAGAAAACAATTCGGGTGAGGTAAATACTTTCGATGATTTCGCAAAAGAGTATTACCATTATTTCTATGAAAATGCCGACCCTAAAAGATACAAAGTAGAAGTGAAGGCAGTGCAGAAAATGCTGAAATCGTTGGCTTTAGAGGGTTTAAGTGAAGAAGATAAAATCAGAAAAATTGAAGAGCATATTAAATCGTTTACTTTGGATAGAAGTTCTGGTAAAATATTGTTGAACGAAGTGATTGCGAGCAAGGTATTGCAGCAACCTGTGGTTTTTTGCAGAATGTTCGCTTTTGCTTTAGACCAAGCGCTTATAGAGCATCAATTGGTGGTAACGAGCGACAGGAGCAGTAAGCATTTTGATGGTGATTTTCAGTCGTGGAGTTATTTGCAAGAATTCTTGTTTTATTTCCCTAAGTATAAAAAGTATTTGTCGCCAACAGAAGTCGCTTACAGATATGGTTTGATACCCGAAAATTCATGTTACAATAGCGGTTTATTTATCAGGTTCATTAGCCTAGGAGATGTTACTTCTCCGCAAGCTGAGGTTGGTTATGTTGATGGTCCGGCTGATTCTGTTACCTATTCTAATCTTGACGCTACTATTACTTTCGACGAAGCCTTTGCTGGAGCCAATTTAGATATTCGTTTAGATAAAACTGGTTATGAAGCCCTTTGGTTTTTGGCTGGTTTCAAACATTATTCCGATGAAAGAAAAGAAGAAATTGCTAAATCATTATTAGGTGATTACGCCGAAGATGCAGAGGTAATAGAATTTGCATTTGGTGAAGTGAAAGAAGGTGGCGATATATTGAAGAAAGTATTTGCAACTACTGGTAAAGTTCATTCCGCCGCACTGGTTGAAAAGGCAGGTTTAAACTATTCGTTCGATGTGGGAAAGGTCATTGGTCCGCAAGCAGAAATGTACGAAGACAAACAAAGAATGACCGATATTGAAAACGACAACAATCATGGCTATGTTAGAACATTGCGTGTAGTGGTTCCCGAAGGGTATGAAGTAACCAATATCAACGACGTGGTGATGGACGTTTTTGTGGAGCGCAATGGCACAAGAAGTATGCAATTTAAAAGTTCGTATGTACAAGAAGGAAATACTTATATCATTGCTGTTCATGAGTTTTACAATGAAATAAGAGTGCCTAAGGCCGATTACGAATTGTTTAGAAAAGTAATCAATGCTGCTGCCGATTTCAACAAGAAACACTTGGTATTCGAAAAGAAAAAATAATGGTGAAATCAGCCGATTTTTGGGTTAATCATTTACAGCTTATAGCGCATCCCGAAGGGGGCTATTTTAAAGAAATTTATCGCGCCGCCGTAATGCATGGCGAACGAAATATTGCCACCAGTATTTATTTTTTATTGAAGCGTGGAGATATTTCTCACTTGCACCGACTCACGGCAGATGAGTTGTGGTACTATCATCAAGGTGATGCTTTAAAAGTCACAGTAATCGATCAACAAGGAAGACTCACCCAACACTTGGTTGGCCCCAATCCCGAAAAAGGAGAAAGTTTGCAATTGATTATTCCAGCAGGCAGTATCTTTGGCTCTGAACCTACTGGCGATTATGCTTTGGTGGGTTGCATGGTGAGTCCGGGTTTTGATTTTAAAGATTTCGAGTTATTCACTACTTCGCAGTTGATGCAAATGTATCCGCAACATGAGGAAAGTGTGAGGAGATTGAGCAAGGATAAGTATTCATTATAAGTAGTATAAAAAATAAAAGCCTCCCTGGGGAAGGGAGGCCTTTAACTACTTACTATTAACTACTAATTTGAAAGGAAAGAACTTCGTGTATCAAAGATACGCTGGTAAGTGTTTTTTTTATTTTTTTCGCCCCTACAAAACACTGACGAGGCCCACTGACCAAACACGTACATGTTAGTATTTTATGACCTTTGCGTTGATTTGCTCTTGATCTGTTGTTAGTGATAACATGTAAATTCCGCTGGTTAAATCAGAACCAAAAATTATTTTTCCTGAGTTAACTATTACATCTTCTACTTTTTTACCAGATAATGTATGTCTTCAAACTAAAGTGAACTAACTCTAAAGGAGTGTTTTTCATTAAATCGAAGTTAAATTATTTTTTCTAGCGTTGATAAAATTCAGTCGTTTTAAATTTTCATAATCCTCCTTTCTTTTCTTAATTGATTCATATTTAATTC
>CAMDPJ010000008.1 GCA_945903925.1 Chryseobacterium gleum | reverse complement strand
GGCCAACCTTATTGGAAATCAGAACTTACCGTTACAAAGGTCACTCGATGAGTGATCCTGCTAAATACAGAACCAAAGAAGAACTCGAGTGCTTCAAAGACCAAGACCCGATCAGCTCTGTTTTGGCAACCATCAAAGACAAAAAATTTGCTAGCGATGAAGAGATTGAAGCAATCGATGCAAAAAACAAAGCAATTGTAGAAGAGAGCGTTCAGTTTGCTGAAGAATCTCCAATTCCAACGCTCGACGAATTATACAAAGACGTTTATCATCAAAAAGACTATCCATATATAATGGACTAAAACACGTTTAATGTTCAATGTTTGAAGTTCAATGTTAGCTAACTTTAAACATTGAACATTGAACCTTAAACTAAATAAAATGGCGGAAATAGTTAGAATGCCCAAATTAAGTGATACCATGACTGACGGTGTGGTAGCTTTGTGGCACAAAAAAGTTGGCGACACAGTTAAAACTGGCGACCTATTAGCAGAAATTGAATCGGATAAGGCAACGATGGAATTCGAATCTTTCCAAGAAGGTGTTTTATTACATATTGGTATTGAAGCAGGAACAAAGGCTCCTGTTGATTCTATCTTAGCCATTCTTGGTAAAGCTGGCGAAGATGTGAAAGCAATTATTGAAGCAGATAAAGCTGCTAAGCCAGCTGCAGAAACTCCTGATCCTGCTGCGACTACCATTGCTTCTGCTCCAGCCCCTAAACCCGCTCCTGCGAGTCCCGCTCCTGCTGTCAAAACTTCCAAACCTGCTCCTGCTCCGGCAGAAAATAATGGCAGAATGGTTATCTCTCCTTTAGCTAAAAAATTAGCTGAAGAAAGAAACTTACCTCTTGGTAAAATTAGAGGAAGTGGTGATGGTGGAAGAATTGTCAAAAGAGATATTGATAATTTCTTACCTGGTTCATCTGTAGCACAAATTGAAGGTTTCTCTGAAGTTGCAGTAAGCAGCATGAGAGGAATCATTGCAAAACGTTTGAGCGAATCATTGTTTACTGCGCCTCACTTCTACCTAACGATGGATATCGACATGGATGAAGCAATGAGAGTGCGTAAAGCAATTATCGAAGATACTGGAGATAAAGTATCATTCAATGATATCGTGTTGAAAGCAGTTGCTGCAGCTCTACCTAAACACCCTGCCATTAATTCTTCTTGGTTGGGTGATAGAATTCGTTACAACGAGCATGTTCATATTGGCGTGGCAATGGCGATTGAAGACGGACTAATCGTACCTGTAGTGAAATTTGCGAACACTAAATCTATTCAAGATATATCTGCAGAAGTAAAAGATTTCGCAGCACGTTCTAAATCTAAAAAATTAACTCCTGCCGATTGGGCTGGCAATACATTCACTATTTCTAATTTAGGAATGTTTGGTATTGAAGAATTTACTGCGATTATCAATTCTCCAGATGCTTGCATTTTGGCTGTTGGCGGAATTCGTCAGGTGCCTGTTATTAAAAACGGCGCTGTTGTGCCTGGCAACATGATGAAAGTAACTTTAAGTTGTGATCATAGAGTGGTAGATGGCGCAACAGGAGCAGCTTTCTTGCAAACGTTGAGAAAATATATTGAAAATCCAGTATTGATTTTCATGCAATAATTATGATGAGAAATTTTCATACAAAAAGGAGAGTAATTGTTGCTCTCCTTTTTTGTTGTTTGATGTTTGCATGCAAAAACATACAGAAACAAAAATCGAATTCTTTGGCTTGTAAAGAAGGCTTTGAAAAAGTAACCGTGGTCAATAAAACTGGATTAGATGGCTGTGGTTATATGCTGCAACTTGTAGATAGTTCAGCTTTTGAAGTGAGCAATTTTCCTGATAGTTTGAAAGTAGAAGGGAAAACATTTTGCATAAAATATCATGCAGCGAAACAGCAGATGTCGATTTGCATGGGCGGACAAAGGATTGATATTTTGGAGATTCAGAAATAACACCTCCTATGGCGCTCGTCTCCAGACGAGTGACGAACCTAATTGGCGTTTTTAACGCCTTTTTCTTTCAAATTAAAGGCAATAAAATTGCCAAATAAATAGGCACGCGTTTAGAAACGCGCGCCATGAAAAATTAAAACTCCGGATACTGCATCGTAATGCAATGTATCGATCCATGTTGCTGAATCAACACAACACTATCAATTGCAATAATTTCTTTGTCGGGAAAAATAGATTGCATAATCTTTACTGCTTCATCGTCTTTACTTGAATTGTAAATAGGAACAAGAACAGCTTCATTCATAATTAAGAAGTTGGCATAAGTCGCTGGAATGCGCATTCCATAGCTATCATAAGCAGCATCGGGCATAGGAAGCGCTACCAATTTATATGGTTTACCACCTAAATCAGTACATTTTTTCAACTCCTCTTCCATCAAATTTAGTTCGCCATAGTGCTCATCTTTTTCATCCATGCATTTCACATAGGCGATCGTGTGTTCATCACAAAAACGAGCGAGAGTATCTATATGACTGTCGGTATCATCTCCCGCCAAATAACCATGTTCAATCCACAAAACTTTCTCAACGTACAACAATTCCTTTAGCAATAATTCAATAGATTCTTTATTTAAATCGGGATTGCGATTGATCTCTAACAAACACTGCGTAGTCGTCATTAAAACCCCTCTCCCATCTACTTCTAAAGAGCCGCCTTCCATCACAATATGATTCAAATCTTTGATTCCCCAAGTGAAAGGAAAAGCATTTTTATCCAATAAATTTTTTGTGATTTTAGTATCGTGTTCTGCAGCGAATTTTTTTCCCCATCCATTGAATTGAAAATCGAGAATCATTGGTTTTCCATCTTGCATGATGGTGATGCCCCCATGATCACGCGCCCAGGTATCGTTCACCAAACAATCGTAAATAATGATGTTATCTAAATTACAATGTTGAATTGCAGCTTTAACTTCTTCTATATTTTGTGCAGCGATAATTAACTTTTGTCGCTTAGAGATTTCATAGGCTATCTTTTGGTAACACACCGTTACATCACTCCAAATATCAGCCCAGTCGGTATTTTTATGAGGCCACGTTAACTGTATTGCACTTTGTTTGTGCCACTCGGGAGGAAAGAAATTTTTTCTGCTTTGCATGAGGTAAAAATAGGGAAATGATTTTTACTTTTTTATTTCGATTTCTCCATCAATAAATTGTTGATTGTAAGAAGAAGTATCTTTCTCAATCGCAGTGGGTTCATAACGAACTTTTCCTTTCATTTGAATAATTGTATCTCCTTTGCTAAATGTTTGATTTTGTGAATTACATTTAGCTGCACCTATATCGGTATCCTTACTAAATACTGTTGCCCCTGTAGTTCTCGAAGGAGAGCACCCCATCAGCAACATGAAAAATACAAACACACCCAACGCCAACTTAACGAAAACAGGAACTCTAAAATTACTTTCAATTTTACTTTTAACGTTCATCAACCACTGATGAAATTTAGGAATATGTTTATCTACTTGATGTCTCAAAAGCTACAATCCATTCTGTTTCTTAGTCCCGCGTATAGCTGGATGATTCCAATGGTCATCGGGCCAAGCGTGCTTAGGATATCGCGGTTTTAATTCTTTGCGCACTTCAAAATAAGTATTCTCCCAAAAGCTTTTCAAGTCGCCAGTAATTTGTACCGGCTTATAAGCAGGAGAAAGTAAATGCATCAACAAAGAAATTTTATTGTTGTTCACTTTTGGAGTTTCTGCCAAACCAAAAACTTCTTGAATACGAACCGCCATTACTGGTGCCGATGCAGAAGCAAAATATTCTAAGGTGATATGCGAACCACTTGGCACTTCCATTTTTGCAGGTGCCAATTTATTTAATTCTTGTTGTTTAGTATAATCTAAAAAGTGAAAAAGAATATCGTGTAAATTCAGTTTTTTTAAATCATCATTCGATTTAATATTCACCAAATAAGGCAAGAGCCATTCTTCTGCAATAGATAGCAGGTATTCTGTCGACACATCGGGCCACTCTTGTTCGCTATTCCATTTTTTTAAAGAAAGAATTCTATTTTGAAATTGCGTGACTTCTTTATTCCAATCCAATAAATGAGCGCCATCTTTTTTTATCGCTTCGCAAATTACCTGTTGAATTTTTTCTTGATCGGGTTTTGGCAGCGGAGTAGATTTTAATACAATACTTCCCAATCGCATTTCGCGAACTGCAACTAATACTCCTTTTTTAGAATTCCATTGAATAATTTCTTTTTCTTTGAGCAGAGGCATTAAATCTTTCGGATTGAGCGATGATGCCAAAAAGATTTTTCCCACGCCGTCACGCGCATCTAAATTGGCAATGGCGAGCCATGGCTCATGCGCTAAGTCATCTTGATGATGCGCTTGTGCTAAATTTCCTCCCGACAATTGAAATTGTGCATTGTTGCCCGGCCTAGCGCATGCGATTCTTTCGGGATAAGCATGCACCAACAACACTCCCGTTTCATAAGGATCAACAGGAGAATTATTTTCGTCGCATTTAAACATAGAGCGATATTGCTCCGCGATTTTTGCAATGCGACTGAATTTTCTTCCCACCGATTTTCGCGCTCTTTCTCTGCGCAAAGCTTCAATGCGCAAATTGATATCGATGCCACTTTCTTTTCCCAAGGGATCTCTTTCTTCTAGCAATGCTGCAATATCTGCAGCCAAATGTACTTTATCATTTTCCGAAGCAATGAGCATCATGTGCGCCACACGTGGGTGACAAGGCAAGGTATGCATCTTTTTTCCATGCTCGGTAATTTTTCCATTTTCCAAAGCATTCAGCTCTTCCAATAATTCTTTCGCTGTAACAATATGATGCACAGGAGGAGGCGTTAACCACGCTAATGAATTGATGTTTTGTACTCCCCACACTGCCATATCTAAAACGAATGATGCTAAGTCGGCCTCTACAATTTCTGGTGTGCGGTGCGCCGCTAATTTCGCGTGCATGGGTTTGGTCCACATTCTATAACACACGCCGGGCGACAATCTTCCTGCTCTACCTGCACGTTGATCGGCGCTGTCTTTAGAAATTTGTATGGTTTCTAATTTCGATAAGCCCGATCGCGCATCAAACTTTTGCACTCTTCCATAGCCTGAATCAACCACAACTTTAATCCCTTCAATGGTTAAAGAAGTTTCTGCGATTGAAGTAGCAATCACCACCTTTCGAGTTCCCGATTTAGAAGGCATGATGGCCCCCATTTGCTGATGTGGCGGTAAGTTTCCATACAATGGATGAATTTCAATACCGCTGGTGCCGTGCAAAATTTCTTCACATTTTCTTATTTCACCTTCACCAGGAAGAAAAACCAACACGTCTCCTTTCTGTTCACTTAATGCTCTATTGACAGTAAATACAGCTGCTTCAGCCAGCATAAAAATATCTGGCTGTTCGGTATAAATTAAATCTACGGGATATTGCTTTCCTAAACTTTCTACAACAGGTGCTTGCAATAAATTTTTTAATTCTTCTAAATTAAGCGTTGCCGACATCACCAAAATTCTCAAATCTTCGCGTAAAATTTGTTGCGCATCTCGGCACAAAGCCAAAGCCACATCGGCGAAAATACTACGCTCGTGAAACTCATCGAAAATCACAATTCCAACCCCCTCCAATGAATTGTCTTGTTGCAACATTCGGGTAAGAATTCCTTCTGTTACTACTTCAATTTTTGTTTTTGATGAAACGCGCGATTCAAATCGAATGCGGTAACCAACGGTTTCTCCCACAGATTCGCCTAATAATTCAGCCATTCGTGTGGCAACAGTTTTGGCTGCCAAACGACGCGGTTCTAACATTATAACTTTCCGACCTTCCAACCATTTCTCTTCTAGCAAAGCCAATGGCACCAGAGTACTTTTTCCTGCACCAGGAGGCGCGCTTAAAATTACTGCAGTGTTTTGAGCTAATGAATTTTGAAGTTCATTGAGCACATCGCAAATGGGCAAGTTGGTATTTTGGAAATCAATCATTCGTAGGGGCGAAAAATCTTTCGCCCGTTATGTTTAAATTATTATCAAGGGCGTCAGTCAGCTGACTGACGCCCCTGCGAGCACGTGAAAATAGGAATTTGTATTTTCAATATTGAAATAGAATTAAAAAATTTAGTTTAGTGAAATAAAGAAATCCCATGAACCCAAAAGTCGACTCCTTCTTCTCCAACCTTACTCAATGGCAAGATGAACTTGCGCGATTGCGCGAAATAGTTTTGGATTGCGCACTCACAGAAGAACTAAAATGGGGCGTTCCATGCTACACTTACAAGAATGCTAATATTGCAATCATTCATGGATTTAAGCAATATTGCGGACTCATGTTTTTCAAAGGTGTATTGCTTAGCGACACCAATAAAATATTAATTCAACAAACGAAAAACGTTCAAGAAACCCGCCAAGCACGCTTCACTTCTGTTATAGAAATTGTAAAGTTGGAAGCCGTTTTAAAAGCCTATATTTTCGAAGCGATTGAAGTAGAAAAAGCTGGACTGAAAGTGCAATTGAAAAAAACAGAAGATTTTGAGATGCCCGAAGAATTGCAAAATAAATTCAAAGAAAATGCAGCATTAAAAAAAGCATTTGAAGCACTAACTCCAGGTAGACAAAGAGGCTATCTTCTTCACTTCTCTGGTTCGCCAAATTCTAAAACCAGAGAAGCAAGAATTGAAAAATATATTCCAAAAATTATGAAAGGTAAAGGCATTACCGATTGCGTTTGTGGACTCTCGAAAAGAATGCCGAGTTGTGATGCCTCGCACAAACTTCATTGAGTCAAAATAATTCAAGTAATTATTTTTTAATGATTCGTTATTCCTAAGAAAACCTTGAGTGCAAATTAGTACTATAGTTTTGTTATAAATTAAAAAAAGAAATTATGACAACTCAAGAAGTAGCAAAAAAATTAGTGGAATTATGCAGAAATGGCGAAAATTTAAAGGCCATCAATGAACTGTATGCCGACCATATTCTTAGCGTTGAGCCATTTGGCGCTCAAGTAAAAGAAGTAGAAGGGAAACAAGCGGTGATTGAAAAAGAATTACAGTTTTTTGGAATGATAAACGAAGTTCATCTTTCAGAGGTTTCAGATCCTTTGGTAGCCGATAATTTCTTCTCTGTAAGAATGAAAATGATTATGACCTTAAAAGGTTTGGGAAGAATAAACATCGATGAAATTTGTGTTTACCAAGTAGAAAACGGAGAAATAGTAAGAGAAGAGTTTTTCTTCACTCCTGCACCCATTGCAGTTTCGTTAAATTAATTCATTAAAGGAGGCGCATGCAATATTGTGGGCCTCTTTTACTTCTTAATGATTTCATGATGTACTCATAATATTTACGCTGCACATAAGCGCTACTTTTTACCCAAATAAAAAACAGTATTGTTTTAATAATTGAGCTTTATGTTTCATAAAATTAAACACAAACTGTTTTTGTGTTTTATTCTTTTTTCATCCATATCATTGCTGTCATTAATTGCAAGTGTATGGTTCTACAATCAGAAAGAAAAAATATCACACACCGCTAAATACATCGACAACACTTACGTTCTATGTCTGAAAGAATTTAAACTTCAACAAGATTTTTTAAATTATGAAACCATCAATTCGAATTTCTTCCAAACAAACGAAAGTAGCATCGCTAAAAAACAGAAGGAAATCTCGAAAGAAATTTCAAACACCATCCTATTGCTGCAAGAACAAAATCAGATTGAAAGCATTAATGCCACAGGAACTCTTGACAGTATTCAATATGAATTAAAGAAGAACCATCAAATTTTTGAAAAGATAAAGTACCTTATCCTACTAAGAGGATTTAGAGATTATGGTATTGAAGGACAAATGAGAAATCATGCCCATGAACTCATGACTTTAAATCAAGAATTAAATCAGATAGATATCTTAATGCTTCGCCGACATGAAAAAGATTTTATCATTAGGAAAGATGAAGAATATGTAGATAAATTCAATAAACTACTTCAAAAAACAAAAAATGATTTGGCGCTAAACAATCGCATTCACTTCCAACAAAAGCAAAAAATATTCGCTATACTTTCCAACTACCAAACAACTTTTAATAAAGTGGTTGAATATGAAAAGATGTTGGGGATTAAAGCGCAAAGCGGACTCCTACTTGACTTATCGCAAAGTAATGAGAGAATACAATTGTACTTTGAACAACAAAAGGAATTGGCCAAAAAAACAGAACAGTCTATTTATGTTCAGCTCAACTATATTGCTTTTACATCGGGAATTCTAATCATAATACTCGCTGTTTTTTTAAGTTATTTTGTTGCATCTGTCATCACCAAACCTTTGGTAAGTTTAAGTACTTCGCTACAAGAATATGTTCATCATGGCTTTGAATATTTTCCTTCTGAAACCATTAAATCATCGAGCTATGAAATAAAAACACTTCAAGAAAATTTTGTGATTATGTCGCAAGAAATCACCATTCACATCAATTTTTTTAAAGAAAAAGTAGAAGAAAGAACCAAAGAAATTCAATTTCAAAAAGATGAAATTCAACATCAAAAAAGTGAAATTGTACAACAACGAGACCAACTAAAAATTCAAAAAGAAATTTTAGAGATGCAACAGAAGGTATTGATGGAAAAAAACAAAAATATGGAAGACAGTATTCGCTATGCCAAGCGAATTCAAAAAGCAATTCTACCGCAAATAAGCAGTATAAAAAAAATATTACCCGAAAGTTTTGTTTATTATCAACCTAAAGATATTGTGAGCGGAGATTTTTATTGGATAGACAAATCGAATGGAGATTTTTCCTCAAAAATATTATTTGCAGCAGTAGATTGTACCGGCCACGGTGTGCCTGGAGCCTTTATGAGCATTGTAGGATACAACGGACTGAACAAAATCATTCACGAATATAAGTTGAGCGACACAGCAGAAATCTTAAATCAACTCAACCAAGAAGTGCGACAAACGCTGCGACAAGAAAACAACAATGCAGAAATAAAAGACGGCATGGACATCGCTCTATGCTCACTAGACAAAAGCAATAATACACTTGAATTTTCAGGCGCAAACAATCCGCTTTACCTCATACGCAACAACCAACTTCAAATCATCAAAGGCGATAGATTTCCTATTGGCATGCACAAAGAAGGAGAACAACCTCTGTTTAGCAAAAACACTATTCAACTTGAAAAAGGCGATGCTATTTATCTTTTTTCTGATGGTTATATGGATCAATTTGGCGGACCAAAAGGCAAAAAATTTAAACAGCAAAAATTTGTTGATATGCTACTGTCAATGCAAGAACAAGAAATGGAAGAACAAAAAATACAAATTAAGAAAACTATAGAAAATTGGCAGGGAAACACCTTTCAAGTAGATGATATTTTGGTGATTGGCGTTAAAATATGATACAAAAAAATTAATAGTGCTATTTATTTTAAAGCACTAAACAACTAATGCAGCATTTTTTTTAGTTGCTATTAGAATATCCTTTTTTGATTGAATAGAATCAATTGGCGAACCAATTTTTTCGTTGCTTTTATCGATGACTTCTGGGTTAGTGCAAGAGATAAGCAAAACTAAAATGAGGTATTGTGTTTTCATGTAGTAAAAATAGAAAATCTAATCACCCTAATTCTTATCATCTATTATTCGCAGCAATCTAATTATTATCTGTCTTTTAAGTCTCGAATCACTATTGTGCGCTGGCCCGCGCCAAAAGCCGAGCGTGCGGAAAGGCTGTGAACCCAAAATAGAAAGCGGATTAAGGAGCTTTCGTTATTTTGGGAGAGCGCGTAGGCAGGATTCGTCGGCAGACGAACAGGTCTTTTGGCGGAAGATTTTTTGTTTACTTTTTCATCTCTGAAAAAGTAAATCTTTTGTTTCTTTTGGAAAAAGAAGTCCCCTACTCCACCTCATAATCCAACTCAGCATCTTTCTCCCAAATCTCCATCTCGCATGCTTTGCAATTGAATTTTAGTTTGTAGGCATTATCTCCGTGAGTAAGTGAAAGTGGTTCTTTTACTTTTTCGCCCAGCGTATCTTTGTGGTATTTCCAGCATTTGCCCAACTCGTATTTCACACAGTATTTGGTAACCATCACACGTGATTTACCAGGATCCCACTGCAACTCAAATGCTTTTTCCATTTCTGTAACACCGTGACGTTCGTAAAATTTACGCGCTAATTTATTGGCCACATTGTAAGTGAAATCAAGTTTTTGAACCGGGTAAGGATGATCGGTTTTCACCAATTGATGTTCGTCTTTGTGATAGCTTTTCAAACGAATTGGAGTGAGTTGTTCCAAGGCTGTTCTTCTTAATTCATTAACTTTAGAAATAGGTAAAAACCAATTGCCCGAAAATTCTACTTCTATATCATCGGCAATGTAAGGCGTGTTTCCTGTTTTCGCCAAATTGGTTTTGATATTGGGAATAATAGATTCGTTGTTTTTGGTTTGTTCCTTAGGATGCACAAACGTTGCAACACTTTCGCAGCCATCTTCATCAGTAACTTTCAATTGAAACCCGGCGGCAGTTTCGCTCAACAAAAGTTTAACAGAAATCTTTCTTATCGTGCTGTCTTCACGTTCTACCAACTTGTTGAATTCGGCATCTAAATTTCTAAAAATAGCTGTTCCGCTGGCGATAGATTTCGACGCATTAAAATACACCAATCCGTTTTCCACTTTATTTACAAATGCACCGTCGGCAACACCTTCATCATTCAAGAAAAACAAGCCATCGCCATTTTTTAGTTTATCGGCATTTTCAATTTGGTAAGCATTTCCTTTGATAGAAATTAGTTTACCAATAATTTGTCCTTTTGATTTCGGACTCTCCCATGAACCAATTTTTTCATTTCTTTCGTTGGCAAAATAATCGGTGTAACCACGATTGAAACTTCTGTCCATTTGCGGCTCGAAGTTGTATATGATTCTTCCAGAAGAAGCCTTCACATATTTTTCATTTCCTTCTAAAAAGGCATCTAACTTTTTGCGCAGATACGATGTGTTATTTTTTACATACACCACATCTTTCAATCTTCCTTCAATTTTAAAAGAAACAATTCCCGCTTCAACGAGCTGCGGAAGTTGCTCACTCAAATCTAAATCTTTGATGGAAAGCAAGTGACTATTCGCAATTAAAGTATCGCCATTACCATCTATTAAATTGTAAGGCAAACGACAGTTTTGCGCACATGAACCGCGGTTGGCACTGCGCTCACCATTAGCAACACTCATGTAGCAATTTCCACTAAAGGAAACACACAAAGCACCAGATACAAAGAACTCTAATTCCACCGGAGTAGCATCATGAATTTCTTTAATTTGGTGCAAGTTTAATTCTCTAGCTAAAACCACACGTTTCATTCCGGCATCGGCCAAAAACTTAACATGTTTTGGATCTCTGTTGTTGGCTTGTGTACTGGCGTGAATCACAATTGGAGGCAGGTCCATTTCCATGATCGCCATATCTTGAACAATCAATGCATCGACTCCGATTTCATGCAATTTCCAAATCATTCTGCGACATTCTTCTAACTCGTTATCGTACAAAATGGTATTGATTACCACGAACACTTGCGCACGAAAAAGGTGCGCATACTTCACCATTTCGGCAACATCTTCAATAGAGTTTGTTGCGTTAGAACGTGCACCAAACAGAGGCGCACCAATATATACAGCATCGGCACCAGCATTGATGGCAGCCATTCCCTGCTCTAAATTTTTAGCAGGAGCGAGTATTTCAACTTTTGTCTTCATAGGAAGTGCAAAGGTCTGATAAATAATGCTGTATAGCAAGGAGAAATGAAGTTTTGCGATAACAAAAAAAGGCTTCCGTTTTCACGAAAGCCTTTCCAAAATTCTAATTGTATTTTACAAACAATATTTGTTTTCGTCGATGATGAATTGAGCAACTCTTCTTCTGCTTTCTTTGGTGTTAATTGGTTCCACTTTCGTGAAACGTTTCAAGCCCATAAACATCATTCTTGCTTCGTCACCTTCGGCAAAAGAACAAAGTGCATTTTTACCTGCTACATTGATTCTGTCGGCAGCATCGAAGAAATAAACTCTCATCGCATCGATATATACTGCACAAGCCGCTTCACCTTTTTGAGCCACTAATTTTTGCACTCTCAATAATATAGATTCTGCAACGTAGATGTCAATCAACATATCAGAGATATTCATGATGACTTCTTGCTCTTTGGAAAGCGTTTGCATTAATTTTTGAACCGCAGCGCCAGCGGTCATCAGCGCAGCTTTTTTAAAATTCTTGATGTATTTTTTCTCTAGAGCAAAAAGAGCTGTCTCTCCATCACTAAAATCGGGCACTGCCATTAATTCTTTGGCTACGTTCATTGCTGGTCCCATTAAATCTAATTCGCCTTTCATAGCACGTTTCAGCATCATCTCTACTGCAAGCATACGGTTGATTTCGTTGGTTCCTTCAAAAATTCTGTTGATACGTGAATCTCTGTAAGAACGATCCATTGGTGCATCGGCAGAGAAGCCCATACCGCCATAAATCTGAACGCCTTCATCTACTACGAAATCTAAAGTTTCCGATCCATATACTTTAAGAATAGCCGCTTCAATGGCAAACTGCTCAACGCCTTTTAATTTTGCTTTTTCGTGGTCAACACCTTCGGCAACTAATTTATCTGTGCAGTCGTCAATGGCTTGCCCGCAGCGGTATAAAGCTGTTTCTAAAGCAAATACTTTAATAGCTTGTTCCCCAATTTTATGTTTAATCGCTCCGTATTTGGCAATGGCTCTGCCGAATTGATTTCTTTCGTTGGCGTAAACTATTCCTTGGGTAACTACTTTTTTAGCAGCACCTAAAGTGGCACCAGCCAATTTAATTCGTCCGATATTCAAGATATTTAAAGCGATTTTAAATCCGCCTTCTCTATCCCCTAATAGGTTTTCGGCAGGCACTTTACAATCGTTGAAAAACACTTGACGGGTAGATGAACCTTTGATACCCATTTTGTGTTCTTCGGGATTTAAAGTAATCCCTCCATATCCTTTTTCAACAATGAAAGCAGATAGTGTTTCGTCTTTATCGATTTTAGCAAATACCACAAAAATGTCGGCAAAACCACCGTTGGTAATCCACATTTTTTGTCCGTTCAACGTGTAGTATTTCTCGTCAGCAGAAAGTATAGCTTGTGTTTTACCAGAGTTGGCATCAGAACCAGAACCGGGCTCGGTTAAGCAATAACAAGCTTTTAATTCACCAGTTGAAAGTTTAGGTAAGTATTTTTCTTTTTGAGCAGCATTACCGTAATACATAATTGGAAGTGTACCAATACCTGCATGAGCGGAAAGGGCAACAGCGAATGAGTGCCCTCCACCTGTTGCTTCATTAACTAATAAAGATGTATTGAAGTTAGCGCCAAATCCTCCGTATTGTTCGGGAATAGAAACACCCAATAAACCAAGCTCACCAGCTTTAGTCAATAATGACGGCATTAATCCTTCTTCTTGCTTGTCTATTCTATCTAAGTTTGGAAAAACTTCTGCTGCAAGAAAGTCTTTGCAAGTTTGAGCCATCATGATTTGTTCTTCACTCCATTCTTCGGGAATAAAAACGTTTTGGAAATCTGTTTCGGCAATTAAGAATTCCCCACCTTTTAATGCTGTTGACATAAGATAATGATTTTATGTTTGACTATTGGACCTTGCGGTACTACGGAAGGACAGGAAATAGGTTCACTTATTTCAAGAATTCGAAAATTCCTGCTGCACCTTGTCCGGTTCCTACACACATAGTCACCATTCCGTACTTACCATTTCTTCTTCGTAACTCATTGAAAATTTGAACAGAGAGTTTACCTCCTGTGCATCCTAGAGGGTGACCTAATGCAATCGCTCCTCCGTTCGGATTTACAATAGCAGGATCAAGTTCCAATTCGCGCATTACGGCAAGTGATTGAGAAGCAAATGCTTCGTTTAATTCAATCACATCGATATCTTTTAATTTAAGATTGGCTTTTTTAAGTGCTTGTGGAACAGCGTAAATCGGGCCAACACCCATCACTCTTGGCTCTAGCGCAGCAACAGAATAACTCACCAATCTTGCGATAGGTTCTAGGTTTTGTTCCTTCACCATTTTTTCCGACATCAACATCACGAAGGCAGCGCCATCAGATGTTTGAGAAGAATTACCAGCAGTTACAGAACCGGCAGAGGTAAAGACAGGCTTTAATTTGGTGAGCGCTTCTATTGTTGTTTCTTTACGCGGACCTTCATCGGTATCAACAATAAAAGATCTTTCTTGGCGCTTTTCATTTTTATCTAAGAAAATTTCATTGATGGTGATGGGAGCGATGTCGTCTTTGAACTTACCCTCTTCAATAGCTTTAAGAGCTTTCAAGTGAGAATTTAAAGAAAAAATATCTTGGTCTTCGCGAGATACATTGTAATCTTTAGCAACTTGTTCTGCTGTTAATCCCATTCCCCAATACCAGTCGGGATTGCTTTTAGCTACATTGTAGTTTGGAACGATTTTCCAGCCGCCAAAAGGAATCGGACTCATAGTCTCAACACCACCAGCAACAATACAATCAGCCATTCCAGCCTTTATTTTCGCATGGGCAATTGCAATAGATTCTAAACCCGAAGAACAATATCTGTTTACGGTCATCCCTGGAACTTTCACCGTATTTAAACCAATGAGAGAAATCATTCTACCAATGTTTAAACCTTGCTCTGCTTCGGGAGTAGCATTACCGCAAATAATATCGTCGATTAATTCTTGGTCGAAATTAGCCATTGAACCTAAAAGATGTTGTAAAACCTGAGCGCCTAAATCATCGGCGCGTAAAAATCTAAACCCACCTTTTTTTGATTTACCAACAGCGGAACGGCAGCTGGCTACAATGTATACTTCCATGCATTATTTTGTTTTGGTTTTGCCGTCTTTTTTCTCCTCCTTTTTAGGAGCAGATGCAGCCATATTCTGACCATTCTTAAACACTTCTGTCTTCACAAGGTTTTCTTTTTTGTCATAATATTTCCATTCCCCCTCTTTAGCTCCATTCACATATTCTCCTACCATTTTTATTTTGCTATCTCCTTGATAGTAATAAGTCCACGTTCCTTTTCTTTTTCCGTTATCGTATTCCCCTTCTATTCGTGCATCTCCAGTACTATAAAATCTTTTGTAAGCACCATCTTTTATTCCATAGAAGTAATTTACTTCTTCCATAGGCTTTGCAGTTACACCGTTATATCTAGCGTATTTCCCATGACGTTGGCCGTTGTAGTATTCTACTTCCAAAATCAATATTTTATCTACCGAAAATGATTTCCAAACACCCCATTTTCTTCCCGAAAAATCTTTTTTATTTCTATGCTCACGGTCGGTAACAGAAATATTTTTTGGTTTTTCTTCTATCATTTCCTCATCAGACGGAGGCTGCGCAAGCATATCAATTGATGGCAAAAATGCCAAAAAGAACACAAGTAGCAATAAGTTTTTTTTCAGTTTCACAGATACAAATATATTAGTTTCTTAAAGGTTTTCCAGTTGTTAAAATACTTTGTATTCTTTCCAATGTTTTCTTGGTGCCGCATAAAGAGAGAAATGCTTCTCTTTCTAGGTCCAATAAATATTGTTCAGACACTTCAGTTCTAGCAGAAATATCACCACCACATATCACATATCCCAGTTTTTCTGATATCAATTTATCATGTTCAGAGATATAACCTCCCGAGAACATTGTATATGCTCCAGCATAGACCATTCCTAATCCTTCTCTACCCAAAACACGAATGTTTTTTCTCATCACTGGTTGTGTATAGCCTTGATGCGCCAATCTCAATACAGATTCTTTAGCATCTGTAATTAATCTATCTTGATTTAAAGTTACACGGTCTCTTCCTTTCATGTAGTAGCCTAAATCGAAAGCTTCGTGCGCCGAAGTTGCAACCTTAGCCATACCTATAGTTAAAAAGGCATTTTTCAAACCAGGCAACTCTATATCTCCATCAAAGGTAGCATCTGCAATGCGTAATGCAAATTCTTTTGTTCCTCCACCACCTGGAATTAATCCAGCTCCAACTTCTACCAATCCAACATAAGTTTCAGCATGCGCTTGAATTTGGTCGGCATGTAATGCAATTTCACAGCCACCACCTAAAGCCAATTGATAATGCGCTACAACAACTGGTATTGCTGAGTAACGAACTCTCATCATTGTTTTTTGAAAGGCACGGACAGCAAAATCCACTTCATCCCACTCTTGGTCGGCAGCAAACATAAAGAGCATACCAAGGTTAGCTCCCGCAGAGAAATTTGCTCCCTGACTGCCAATTACCAATCCTTTCCATCCCTCATTTTCCGCAATATCAATAGCTTTGTTGATTGCTTGAATCACTTCGCTGCCCATGGTATTCATCTTGGTGTGGAACTCTAAGTTTAATGCACCATCACCAATATCGAAAAGAGTTGCACCTGAGTTTTTCCAAACGACATTACTTGCTCTAAGATTATCTAAAATGATAAAGTTTTCTGCGCCAGTAACTGCTTTGTAGCTTATACTTGCCGCATCGTAATATTTTTTGATTCCGTCCTCTACAACATAAAAACTGTTTTTGCCACATTCTAGCATTTTCTCTACCCACGCAGCTGGTTGAACACCCGCTTTTTGCATTAGGGCAGAAGCTTCTTTAACGCCTACTGCATCCCACAATTCAAATGGACCCAATTCCCAGCCGAATCCGGCTTTCATGGCCTGATCGATTTTGTACAATTCATCTGAAATTTCGGGAACTCTGTTCGATACGTACACAAATAAAGCGGCAAAACTTTTTCTATAAAAATCGCCAGCTTTATCGGAACCAGTAGCCAATATTTTCACTCGTTTAGCTAAGTTATCTTCGTTTTTCGCCATATCTAGAGTGGCGAAATTCACTTTTTTCTTAGCCTCGTATTCTAATGTTTTTAGGTTCAAAGAAAGAATTTCTTTTTTGCCTGAGCTTTTATCTTGTTTGTAAAATCCTTGTTTTGATTTTGAGCCCAACCATCCTTTTTCAACCATCTGGCTGATATAGCCTGGCATAGCAAATACCGAATTAGCTTCGTCTTTCGGGCAGTTTTGTTGAACGCCCTGCGCCACTTTCACTAAAGTATCTAAACCTACTATGTCGCAAGTGCGAAACGTAGCCGATTTCGGACGACCCAATAACGGTCCGGTTAATTTATCCACCTCATCAATACTCAAGCCCATTTCCTCCACTTGATGGAACAAACTCATGATAGAGAAAACCCCAATTCTATTGGCGATAAAAGCCGGAGTGTCTTTACACAACACGGTAGTTTTACCTAGAATCAAATCACCAAACTCCATAAAGAACTGAGTAACCTCCGGTAATGTTTTAGAAGAAGGAATTACTTCTAAAAGCTTTAAATATCTGGGAGGATTGAAGAAGTGCGTACCGCAGAAATTTTCTTGAAAATCATCTGACCGACCTTCTAACATCATTTCGATAGGAATACCAGAAGTGTTAGAAGTGATGAGAGTGCCCGGTTTGCGAAATTTCTCTACCTGCTCGAAAACATTTTTTTTGATATTGATATTTTCTACCACGACTTCAATGACCCAGTCGGCATCGGCAATTTTCGACATATCATCATCAAAATTGCCAGTAGAAATTAATTTGGCATCGGATTTTTTGTACAACGGAGAAGGATTTGATTTAATGGCGTTAGCCAAAGCATCGTTCACAATTCTGTTTTTTACTTTTACGCTTTCTATTGCAAATCCGGCAGCTTTTTCAGCATCGCTCAACTCTTTCGGAACAATATCAAGCAGCAAAACATTAATGCCTACGTTGGCAAAATGGCAAGCAATTCTAGATCCCATTACTCCTGAACCCAATACTACTGCTCTTCTGATATGTCTTTTCATTAAAAAAAATGATTACAATTTATAAAAATAAGAAGAATTTCATGTTTTCTCGCCTAAAATCAGAATGATTTTGAATTAATTTATTCCGTAAATCTTGTTGAAAAGATTTTTATGTCTTTCCATAATTATTTTTCTCTTTGGTTTCATCGTAGGCGTGAGTTCTCCACCTTCGGTGGTCCATTCATGGTCTATCAACTCAAATTTCTTGATTTGCTCTGCTTTACCCAATTGCTGATTGAATTTATTCACCTCATCTTGAATTAATTTCAAAACATTCTTGTTTTCAATGATTTCTTGGTTATTTTCATGTTCTATGTTTTGCCCTTTCAACCATTTTTTAACTTCAGCAAAAGCAGGAACAATATAGGCAGAAGCATGTTTTTGGTTTTCGCCAATCACCATCATTTGCTCGATGTATGGCGATTCTTTGAATTTATTTTCGATGGGTTGCGGACAAACATATTTACCACCAGAAGTCTTGAACATCTCTTTTTTACGATCAGTAATTTTAAGCATTTTACCATCGAATATCCCGATGTCACCAGTGTGAAACCATCCATTGATTATGGTTTGCTCGGTGAGATCGGGACGCTTAAAATAACCTTTCATCACATTGGGACCTTTCACCAATATTTCGCCATCTTCAGCAATTTTCACTTCTACATCGTTGATGACTTCGCCCACGGTGCCGAATTTTGTTTTGCCGTCACCTAAAAGATTTACAGCAACTAATGGAGATGTTTCTGTTAGTCCATAACCTTCCAAAATAGGCAAACCTGCAGCCCAAAAGAATTGTTGTAAGCGAGGTTGCAAAGCCGCGCTACCCGACACGATACAAATCACATTTCCACCTAGGTTTTCGCGTATTTTACTGTACACCAACTTGTTGGCTATCTTATGCTGTAGATTGTACCAAGCGCCCTTATTGAAATCATAATCTACCGCCACTTTCACTGCCCAATTGAAAATCATTTTTTGTAATGGTGGTTTTGAGCTTCCTCCAGCAACAATTTTGTCGTACACTTTTTCAATTAATCGCGGCACTGCAGTGAAGGTGTGAGGTTTAACCTCTCTAATATTATCACCAATAGTATCAATACTTTCGGCATAGTAAACAGATACACCAACATATTGATACATATACACCAACATTCTTTCAAATACATGGCAAATTGGTAAAAAGCTCAATGCTTTATCGTGATAACCAAACGGAGTTAATGAGGCTCCAGCAACGAAATTACTAACTAAATTTCTGTGTGTAAGCATTACGCCTTTGGGTGTTCCTGTTGTACCGGAGGTGTAAATTAAGGTAAGTAAATCATCGGCACTCACATTTTTCTTGGCCTCTTCTAGTTTTTCAGGACCTGGATTTTCCTTTCCTGCTTTTTCAATCTCTTTCCAGTTTTTAGCACCAGCAACCTCATTGAAAGTATAAATTTCTTTAATGCTTGGAACGTACGGAAGTACCCTTTTTACTTTATCGTACAGTTCTTTATCGGAAACGATGACGTATTTTGCCTCGGCATCATTGAAAATAAATTTATAATCTTCTTCGCTGCTGGTAGGATAAGTAGGAACACTAACAACCCCAATTTGCGAAAGTCCCATGTCGATGAAATTCCATTCGGGCCGATTATTACTACTGATAATCACTACTTTATCGTCTTTTTGCAATCCGAGTTGAAGAAATCCATAACTAAGATTGGTAGCTATTTCCTTATATTCCGAAGAATTGTATTTAGTCCAATTACCGTTAACCTTATTGGAAAAAGCTATATCTAAAGGTCTTTCCTTGGTACAATAATCAAGAAGATCGAAGGTGCGAGTTACATTCATGATACTAATATTAGGTTTGTTTCAATTCACCGTATACACGATATCATCAAAAAAGTTATAGACTGATAAATTATATTTAAATTGCCTGTGAGTTCTCAGTTAAGATAGTACTTTTACGTTTGGAATCCATAACACATTTGAGGAAATGGAAGTAGTTCACGATCATATAGATGAGTTAGAGTTTGTTGGAAAACAATACCTCGACAAGCCTAGTTTGCAATTGTTTTCTTTCAATAAAGAGGAATATATTGAAAATAAAGAGTTTGCAATTGAACAATTAACTACTTTGTGTGATGAGAAGTATGTTTATTGGTTAAATGTCCACGGTTTACACGATATTGATTTAATTAAACAAATAGCCAAGAAACTAGATGTTCATTTTTTAGTGATTCAAGACTTACTAGATACTACTTCCCGACCAAAATTGCAGCATTTCGACAATTATATTTTCTTTACCATCAAAGCGGTGCAAGCAGCAGATGGGGAGAAAGTAGAACTTGCGCAAATTTCATTTTTGTTGGGCAAAGGTTATGTAGTTTCTTTTCAAGAAAAATCGGGAAATCATTTTCAACATATTCGCAAAATATTGAGGGCTAAAGGTGTAGTAAGAGAAAGGGGTTCTGATTTTTTACAATACGCGCTGTTAGAAGCAATACTAGAAGATTACTTTTTCACTATTGATAAGTTGGAGTTGCGCGTAAATGAGTTGGTGAAATTTGAAAATATAGAAAAGGCTGAACCAGAAACATTGTTTCAAATTGAATCAATTAAAGAAACGATGAACGAATTGAAGCGCTCCTTGCATCCACTAAAAGAGGTAATGAGCAGTATTGAAAAAGGAGTAGCCGGGTTCATTGATCAAGCTTCAGCAAAATATTTTGCCGACCTAAAAGACCAAGCTATTCAGCTGGTGGAAGAACTAGATTTCAACGTGCATAAATTAGAAAGTGGGGCGAATTTGTTTTTTGTCTATCAAGGTCATCGAATGAATGATACCATGAAAACACTTACTGTAATCTCGGCTATCTTTATTCCGCTAACCTTTTTGGCGGGAGTGTACGGTATGAACTTCGAATATTTACCCGAGTTGAAATGGCATTATGGTTATTATGCCTTTTGGGGAATTACAGTGACTTTGGTGGTAGTTCTTGTGTTATATTTCAAGAAGAAGAAGTGGTTGTAAAATAATCGCCAATTTATTTTTAACTTTTATTGTTTATCCCAATAAATGCAGTATCTTTGCACCCATATCGCGGGGTGGAGCAGTTGGTAGCTCGTCGGGCTCATAACCCGAAGGTCACAGGTTCGAGTCCTGTTCCCGCTACATTGGAAAGGGATGCTTCGGCATCCTTTTTTTGTTACTGCCGTTTAATGCTTTTGAGACCATTGGTCCCCAGATTATTTTGAAAGGCATTTTTTCACTTAATTTTTTTAATCATGTACACTGTTTACGTATTGTACAGCCGAGCATTTGATACATGCTACGTGGGCTATACTTCCGATCTTTCTTCAAGATTACTTTCTCACAATGAATTGGGAACCTCCAATTGGACCAAGCGCTATCGCCCTTGGGAGCTAATCTACAGGGAAGA
>CAMDPJ010000007.1 GCA_945903925.1 Chryseobacterium gleum | reverse complement strand
AATGTTTAAGCCCTTAATAGCCATATCCCCAATGATCGCTACGTCTTAATCCCAATATTTTGTAATCTTTTTTATCAATGGCTTCTTGCGCCTTTACTCGATTTAGATATACCGATTTTCTTTGATAGCTTTCTACACCTAATCCAATTTGAAAAAACACTCCACTAACAACCGCCGCAATAAACAACTGCGCCCAAATTTTATTTTTGGCAAACAACCATCTGTAGCAGTAAAAAGAGTAGATGAAGGCAAGAGGAAAAAGTATAATGAAGGTGTGTGGCGACGGACCTTTAATAGAAAAGAAAAAGCTACAGAAAAGTAGAATATAACTTCCTACCATAGTCCATTTTATTTTTTTCCACGAACTATCGTCGTTCTTTTGAAAAAAGGCAATAATGAAAAATCCTACTTGTGCAATACCAAAAATATAGAGATAGATTGTAAATGGAGACATCCACCAATGATCCTTAACCACTTGCAATCTTTGTTCGGTATTGCCTCCCAACATGTAAGGAACTTCGTAAGCCGCAAACGACAATAGTTTGGTGAGGATAGGTACAGCATTTTCAAAATTATTAACTTGAAAAACAAGGTTAGAATCTACTTTGCCAGCGCCAGCAGCATCGGGATGAAGAAGGGTTGGAATCAATGTGCTAATGCCTAGTGCAGAGCCAACTAAAAAATACAGTCCGTATTTAACAAGCGATTTGCGCTCATTCTTAAGCACGTGCAAAAAAGCAAAGCCAGCAAAGGGAAGAAGTAAAACCCACGACAAATGTATTTGCATGATGCAAGTAATGGCCAAGCCAAAAACAAAAAAGGAAATGCCTTTTTTGATCAAAGAATCTTTGTAAAAATCCATTACTTCAATAAAACACAAGAAGAAAGGAATAGAAAATACAATTACATAAGATGGATTTACTACTCGTGTAGAAAACTGCATCATCCATGGTGTAGTAAGTGTGATCACCCATATTACCCATTTAGGGAAATCAATAAATCGTTTGCATAAATAGTTTGCGAAATAAGAAAGTACTGCTAAAGAAAGTAAGCCTAAAAAAATGGCTGGAGCTTCGGGTATGGGCAAAATATAGAAGGCTGCGCTTACCAATAATCCCTGTAATGCGCCTGGTATTTGGGTTTTGGTGTATACTACATCCGGACCGTAGTATGGCCATGTATCGGTGGTGAAAGATTTTAAGCCTATTAAATAAATTTGCTGCTCATCTTCTGCCCAAAATTCACTCACTACACCGCAAACAATTCGCATAGCGCACAGGGCGATGATTAAAACAATCAAATATTTTTTAGGAATATTCTTCATCGTTTTAAGATAGATATGCCGTGCGGACCTTCATTGAACAACAAATCGAGAATGCTGAGGTTGTGCATAAATCCCAGTTTATCTGCAAACACTTGCATGTATTCTTCGTGCTTAAAATCTGCATTTTTTTTGTGGTGAATGCTTGTTCTAAAATCGGTTAAACCAGTGTATTCTTTTTCGTAAGTATCTGTGGGCGTTAACTTGATATTAAGTTTCATTTTAGCGCAAACCCAGTTGTGCAAAAAGTTGTTGTATTCTAGTAAATATTCGGGTTTGCTAAAAATTAATTTCTCTAATTCGGCTTCGTAATACTCAAAAAATGGAGCTGAACGATAGGCGGTGGTGATAGAACGCCAAACGATCAATTGCCAATTGTCGTTGTAGGATATTTTTATGTTTTTCGTAGTTGTGCGATCTCTGTGCAGGCTTTGCAACGGAATAGAAAGTGTTAGTTTTTTATTCGATCCGTAGATAGACACTCTGTTTCTGTAAGTTTGTTTTGGAAAGTGTTCGTTAATTTCAAGCAATGCATCGGGGTGTTTTAGCAACTGAGTGTAATACTCAATGGGTCCCAAAAATGCACTAGAAAAAATTGCTGTTGCCATTATTTAGCTGCTTCTTTTTTTGCTTTTTTATTTTTCCAAAGTTTATTAGCCAACCATAGCAATACTGCGCCAATTAAGAATTCCCATAAATAAGAACGAGATATTCCATCTTTGTTTACGAAGGTGAATAGACGGTCGAATTGCAAACCGCCACGCTCATCATTATACGACATCCAAATAAAAACAGGAGTACCTACAATATGGTCATCTGGCACAAAGCCCCATGCTCTTGAATCGGCAGAATTATCACGATTATCGCCCATAGCGAAGTAGTAGTCTTTATCGAAAGTATAGTTTTCAATAAAACCATTGTCGTCTCTAAATTCAGGTTTAGTCGAATTCAAATATTCTTTAATCGCCAACTCATCTGGAAAATCGTTTTTCACCAAAGAGGCATCGAAAGCTTTTATTTTTGCAAGGATGTCTTGCATTTCGGCATCACAACCTGAAGCAACGTAATCTTGCACCGCTTGAATCAACGCATCAATATCTTTTTGATTGAGTGAGTTTTGTTGCGCATAAAATACATCGGCTAATTTTTGAATCTCGGTAGGTAAGGGAAAACCTTGGTTATTGTTTAATATTCTGTAGCATTCTTCTTGAATGTTGTTGTTGCTTGGAACCGTTTTTAGCTTGTGTAAGAAAAAGTAGGCATCGGCCAATTCTTGCAAGAAATAGACTCTTTTGTTTTCGTAGAATTTAAAAATTCTGCTGTAAGCGTAGTAGTTTTTTTCGTTCAGTTTAATGGTGCTTTCTTTTTTAGGAATCCATAGCGGACCGTAATTCAAGTTACTCCAAACAGGTGTAGAGTCGCTGTTGTGGTGCGTACCGAAATTTATTTTTCTGTTTTGTCCGTCGAAAACTTCAGCTTGAAATTTAGTAGGATATAAAATTTGCGATTGCTGCACCGCTTGTGTATCCATTCCTAATCCGCTTTCTGGAAAATCTTCTTTTTCACCGTCGATATAAACAAAACCTTGTTTCACTTGAAGTGAATCGCCAGGTATACCCACACATCTTTTCACATAGTATGTTTTTTTATCAGTCGGACGGTAAGGCTCGTAAGGATAATTAAACACAATGATGTCTCTTCTTTCCACATCTTTCAATCCAGGCAATTGAATGCTTGGCAATTGAATCCAATCTAAATAAGCTGCAATTTCTAAAACAGGAATGGTTTGTTGGGTAAATGGAACAGCAAGCGGCGTAACTGGTGTGCGTGCACCAAAATGAAATTTACTTACAAAGAGGAAGTCACCCACCATCAATGTTTTCTCCATCGATGGCGTTGGAATTTTAAAGGCTTCAATAGTGAATGTTCTAATGATAGTTGCGGCTATGATGGCGAAGAAAATAGCTTCCGACCATTCTCTTGGTTTTGATTTGCTTGTTTTGGTGTAATCCACCGCACCAACATAAGCTACATTTTCAAAATAGGCGATGTAAGGCAGATAAATGAAACCAGCAACGGCGCCAATCACATGCTCGTATACTTTTCTTTTACCAAAGTAGTTGAGAATTTCAACTGTTAAACCAATGAATAAAACGACGTTTACCACAGGAATAAAAACCAATATTAGCCACCACCATGGCTTATTTACCAACTTTATCCACACGTAAATGTTGTAAATAGGAATAAGTGCCTTCCACGATTGTTCGCCAGCTTTTTTGAATAATCCGGCCAAGCCTATAAAGAAGCTTATGGAAAAGGCAATGAGTAAATAAGTTGTATTCATATTAAAATTTCAATAAGTCGTTCATTCCGTAATATCCGCTTTTTCCCTTCATGAATTCTGCTGCTACAACCGCGCCTAAAGCGAAGCCCTCACGGTTGTGTGCGGTGTGGCGAATGTAGATTTCATCTGTAGGGGAATTGTACACAACGGTATGCGTACCCGGTATATTTTCTATGCGTTTAGAAATGATTTCTAATTCATTATCTGAAGTACTGTTTTCGTTCACCCATTTATTTTTGCGAACATTATTTTCTATAATTCCTTCGGCCAAAGTAATGGCTGTACCGCTTGGTGCATCTAGCTTTTGAGTATGGTGAATTTCTTCCATTTCAATAGAATACTCTTTGTAAGGAGACATCAATTGAGCTAATTTTTTATTGATTTCGAAAAACACATTCACGCCAATGCTAAAGTTAGAGGAGTAGAAAAATCCTTTGCCTTCTTTGGTAGCGCTATTTTTCACTTCATCTATTTTGTGCAACCAGCCAGTAGTACCCACTACTACAGGAACATTGGCTTCAAAACATTTTTGAATATTGCTGTAAGCTGTTTCAGGCGTGCTGAATTCAATAGCAGCATCTGCCTTCTTTAAATTATCTAAGGTTAAATCCTGAGCGTTATCAACGTTTACTTTAAGCACAATTTCGTGTCCGCGCGATACAGCGATTTTTTCAATCTCTTTGCCCATTTTACCGTAGCCAAGCAATGCAATTTTCATAAGCTAATTCTATCTTAATTGGTGAAAAGAAACAAATATAATATTTAGAGTTGGAAATTCTTAAAACTTCGCCATGATACTCAATCCCATTGATGGCACGCTATAATAAGAAAAGGAAGAAATGTAAGTCGGCTGTACATGAAAAGACAAGTCGTCGCTCACGTTGAAGTTGTATAAGTGACCGTCTACCGTTGCATCTAGTACATTGCACATGTAAAGAATACCTAAAAAGAAGAAAGATAAATCGCGGTTTCTTCTGTAGGCATCGTTTTCTGCTTGAAATTGAGCTTCGCTTAGTAGACTCAATTCATCTGCATCTAAATTGGTGGCTATGTTTCTGTACTTATGCGTGGTGGCAAAATACATGAAATCGGCATTCGTTTTTTGTCCGTTAGAAATAGCATTTTTAATGATTAAGCCATCGTGCCAAAACTTGTAATAACGTGTGTTATTGTATGCCAAATAGCCAACTCCGCCCAGTATTCCATAAACCAAGGGTACTTTCCAGTATTTGCGATTGTAAACCTGACCGAGTCCAGGAACAATAGCCGACAGCATCGCAGCCTTTTTAGGCGAATGGTCTTCGTTTCTTTTGCGAACTACAGATTGTTTTTCTTGAATAGGATGAATTGCAGTGCTATCTATCTTAGTGCTATCGCTAACTTCTGGCGTTTGGGCCGACAGTGCAATAGCTAAAAAACACAAAAGATATGTAGCCCAAAAACGCACTGTTATAAATCCAAAAGGTCTTTAATTCTTATTAAATCTTGTTCAGATTTGAACGGAATAACAATGTTTCCATTGCCCTCTGGATTCTTTTTTAGTTTTATTTTGGTGCCAAACAAGGCGCTTAAATCTTCTTTTAGTTTTTGCTCATCGAATGATAATCCAGCAATTTTTTTCTTAGAAGCGGGAGCAGTAGGCTGTTCTTCGCCTGTTTGACGCGCCAATTCTTCTACCTTACGAACGCTTAAATTTTCTGCTACAATTTTTCTGAAGATATACAATAACACATCTTCATCATCGATAGCCAACAAAGCGCGGGCGTGACCCATGGTGATTTCCTGTGTTTTTAAAGACACTTGAATTTGAGCTGGTAACTTTAGCAAACGAAGGTAATTGGCTGTTGTAGAGCGGTTTTTGCCAACACGTTCGCCTAATTCTTCTTGAGTTAAATTACACTCTTCAATCAATCTTTTGTAGCTTAAAGCCACTTCAATAGGGTTTAATTCCTGACGCTGAATGTTCTCTACCAATGCCATTTCCAACATCGCTTGATCGTTGGCAATACGAACATAGGCTGGTATTTCTGTTAGTCCGGCAACCTGTGAAGCTCTAAATCTTCGCTCGCCCGAAATGATTTGGAACTTATCATATCCCAATTTTCTAACGGTAATAGGCTGAATAATACCTAGTTCTTTAATCGACTGGGCCAATTCTAAAAGAGCTTCTTTGTCGAACTCGGTACGAGGTTGAAAGGGATTGGCTTCCACATGTTCAATACGAATATTGGCGATGCTTCCAGCAGTTTGGTTGGCTTTATCGGCAGGTAAACTCGATGTAATATCGGTTCCTGAGTTTTCTAATAGGGAGCTTAAGCCGCGACCTAAAGAACTATTTTTTTTAATTGAGCTCATCTTCTACATTAATCACTTTATCTTCTTGCGCAATTCTGGTCATATTGTTTTTTTGTAACACTTCTCTGGCTAAATTTAAGTAGTTCACCGAACCTTTGCAACTAGCATCGTGTGTTAAAATAGAGTGGCCAAAGCTTGGCGCCTCACTCAGCTTGGTATTTCTTTGAATAATGGTGTCGAACACCATGTCTTGAAAATGCGTTTTAACTTCGTCAACCACTTGATTCGACAAGCGTAAGCGCGTATCGTACATCGTTAATAAAATACCTTCAATGCGCAACTCAGGGTTTAATCTTGATTGCACAATTTTCACGGTATTCAATAATTTCCCTAATCCTTCTAAGGCGAAATATTCGCATTGCACCGGAATAATCACTGAATCAGAAGCAGTTAAGGAGTTGATGGTAATTAATCCTAAAGATGGAGAACAGTCGATAATGATAAAGTCATACTCATCACGCACTTTGTCTAAAGCCAACTTCATCATTCTCTCTCTGTTGGGCACATTAATGATTTCTATTTCGGCACCCACTAAATCAATATTGGCTGGAATGATATCTACGTTTGGCGTTTCGGTTTTTAAAATGATGTCTTTCGGTTCGGCCTCATTGATGATGCACTCGTAAGTCCCCATTTTGATATTGCGGGGGTCGAAACCTAAGCCCGATGTTGAATTGGCTTGTGGATCGGCATCAACCAACAACACTCTTTTTTCTAGCACACCCAAACATGCAGCTAAGTTGATGGCTGTGGTAGTTTTTCCTACTCCGCCTTTTTGATTTGTAATTGAAATAATCTTGCCCATCTTTTCTCTTATTTATGTCTTCGTTATCTACCGCAATATAATGAAAAGTGTTATTGTGCTCTTCATTAAAACTTCTAACTTTGAAATTCTCTGTAAAGGTAGTTCAAAACCGTTGTTTTTTATGGAGTAATTTTAAACATAAATTTGTTAAAGATGAGTGTGATAACAGTAGTTTCGGGCACGAATAGAAAGGGAAGTATGACTTTTCATGTTTCAACCTTAATTCGCGATTTATTAACAGAGAAGGGTGTTGAGGTGAAGTTATTGGATTTACAAAATCTACCTCCCGATTTTCTTTTTACTGCTTTGTATGGCAATAAAAACGAGTTATTTGAACGAATTGTAAGTGAGTTCATTTACAGCAGCTCAAAAGTGGTGTTGGTTTCGCCCGAGTACAATGGCGGATTTAGTGGCATCTTGAAAAGTTTTATAGATGGATGGAATCCAAAGAGGTTAAGCGGACAAAAAGTAGCTTTGGTTGGAGTGGCTTCTGGTCGCTCGGGCAATTTAAGAGGATTAGATTACCTTACCAACGTGTGTCATTACATGAAAATGCCTGTTTATTTCGATAAAGTGCCAGTTTCGGGAGTGGGGGAGTTGGGCAGTGAAGTCGATGGGATTCATGATGAATCAACCAAAAAAGTATTGAGTACTATGTTAGATGGCTTTGTGAAATTTTAAATACAGGCACCCTTCTCTTTTGGAGAAAGGCTGGGGATGAGGCCAATAAAAAAAGCCATGGCCAAACCTAAAAAGAATACTAAATCTAACATCAAAGAGCATATAAAAGCATAGAAACCGACTAAAAACTCTCGCCGAAAAGTGTTTTTTAAGCAAATCAAAAACAGTAAATCAAAAATCATCTAAAAACAGAAAAGCGATTAAGGAAAATTTCTTTAACCTTAATCGCTTTTTTAATCTTTCTGAAAAAGAACTACTTTTTCAGTGGCCTCGTGTTTCGACGGAAGGCTTTACTTTTTTTGAAGCAGCAACAATTACTTGTTAACTACACCAGAAAGCTCAGCACCAGCTTTGAACTTAACCACTTTTTTAGCAGCGATTTTGATCTCTTTACCAGTTTGTGGGTTTCTTCCTTTTCTTGCGTTTCTTTTCGCTACTGCGAAAGTTCCGAAACCAACAAGAGCAACTCTGTCTCCTTTTTTAAGAGCTTTAGTAGTTGCAGTTACAAAAGCGTCTAACGCTCTTTTAGCGTCTGCTTTAGTGATTTTCGCTTCAGCTGCGATTGCTTCGATTAATTCTGCTTTGTTTGCCATGTTATTAAAACATTTAATGGTTAATTAATAAATTTACTATCCGGAGTCAAATATATAGGTTATCTGTGTTTCTCCAAACGCGATGCGATGAAAAGCCCTGAAATGTTCAAAAATGGGGGGTATTGTTAATAACTTGCGCTTAAAACGTACTGAATCCGCCCTTTTCAGGGGGTGTGTTAAGGGAATGTGAATGGTAGTGCACTTTAAAATGATATCACTTTACGAAACAGCTAGAAACATTGTATCCTTTTAAGAAGTCGCTTACCAACATTTTGTTTTTGCCGGCCAACTGAAGATGTGTCACTTTTATAGCTCCATTGCCACAGCCTATTAGTAATGTGTTTTTTTGATCACTTACTATTTTACCAATTTCAATTTTCTCTTCGCTTTTTTCTGAAGCATAAATCTTCATCAATATTTCTTGTCCGTCTTTATGCAAATTAGTCCACGCCGCAGGGTAAGGCGAAAGTCCGCGTACCTTATTATATACACTATCCATATTTTCACTCCAATCTATTTTGCAAGTTTCTTTAAAAATCTTTGGAGCGGCTTTCATGGCTCTCACCAACAAATCTTCTTGGTAGAGTAAATTCAAATTATTGGTTTGTATTCTATATACAGTATCTAAAACTACTTTTTTACCTAAGTCCATTAAGGCATCATGCAATTCACCAGCTGTTGTGGTATCGCTTAATTTCACTTTCTCTTGCAATATAATAGCACCAGTATCTATTGTGTCATTTAAAAAGAAGGTAGTAACACCACTTTCTTTTTCTCCATTGATAACGGCCCAGTTGATTGGCGCAGCACCGCGGTATTGGGGCAATAGTGAACCATGTAAATTAATTGTTCCGTTTTTAGGCATCGCCCAAACTACTTTTGGCAGCATTCTAAATGCAACCACAACTCCCAAATCGGCATGGAGTGCTTTCAATTCTTTTAGGAAATTCTCGTCTTTTAAATTGGTAGGTTGCAAAACATTTAATCCTTTTTCTAGGGCATATTTTTTAACTGCCGACATCTGTAATTGTTGTCCGCGACCCGCAGGTTTATCTGGTGCAGTAATTACTGCCACTATCTCATAACCATTGTCTACTAATATTTGCAAAGAGGGAACAGCGAAATCGGGCGTTCCCATATAAATGATTTTAAAGCTCACGTGTTGTTGTTTTAATGGGCAAAGATAAATTTATCTTATCAAAGAAACATGTCCGATGTATTTTTGTTCTTTTCCCCACTCGTCTTTGTAATACAACATATAAGCATATACTTCCATTTGAGCTTCTGCCGCTTCTGTTTTGCCATCCCATCCTTCGTTAGGTGTGGTGCTGTGAAAAATAACATTTCCCCATCTATTGAAAATGTATAAGTTGTAACCTTCGCTTTGAATGGAGGTGCTTTGAATGGTAAACACCTCGTTTGCACCATCTCTGTTGGGTGTAAAGGCATTGGGTGCAAAAACTTTTTGCTGGTAATCGCGCACGCATACTTGCTGGGTGAGGGTATCGGTACATCCAAAATTATTGGTATTGATGAGCGATACTTTGTAACATGCAATTGTATCAGGAAACATAAAACAGTCGTCTTCATTGTTTGAGGTGGCTATATTATCGAAAATCCATGTGTTGTTGTTGTTGTCTCCTAATTCTGTTGCATTTTGAAAACAGAAATAAGGATAATCTCTGTAAGCGTAAGGAGGAGTGATGTTGAAAAGCACAAGAGGCGTAGGACTGGCATTAACAATGCTCGATGCAGTATCAGAACAGCCATCGTTGGTAGTAATGATATACTGCACTGTTTTAGTGCCGTAAATGGAGTATAAATGTGTTGCAGTGTCTGCTGTTCCGCTTGTTTCATTGCCATCACCAAAAATCCAGTTAAAATTAGTGGGCTTGGGCGAAGTATTGTCTTTAAATACAATGTTTAGTGGCACGCAGCCAAAACTTTTATCCATAGTAAATTGGGCTGTAGGAACTGGTATTGTTTTAATATTTATAGTATCGTTTAGCGTACAACCAGGAGTGCCGCTATCGCTTATTTGAACAATGTAAAAAGGGGTGGTGTTGGGCACATCAATAATTGGTTTTTGATCGGTAATACTGTTTAGTGCCGTGTTTGGCGACCACAAGTAGTTGTAAGTGCCAATGGCGTTGGTGCTCACATTTAAATTAATAGGTGCAAGTAAAATACTTTCGCAAATATTGAGCGTGTCGGCTAAAATAGATGTAGGAAACTCAAAAACGCGCACTGTGATAGTGGTGTCGTAGGTGCATCCAAAGTCATTTAACACGCGATAGGTGTAGTCTTTGTTGCCGGGCGCAGCAGGTATAGCGCAAATAGCATCACCATTGGGGGAAGTAGATATAATACTTGCGTCACTTACCCAAGCAGTGGAATCGGGGGAGATATTGTTGAATGTGGGCGTGAAAGTAATGCCTTGTGGAATGATATTCGGATTGAAACTTAAACCCCATGAGCATAAAAAACCATTGTCGGAGGGGAACTTGTCGGCGATTCGTAAAGTCCATTTTCCGTTAAGCGGACAGCCCAATAAATTCGATAAAGGGTCGATGCTTTTGTAGTCTCCATAAGGAATGGTTTGCCCTTCAGTCGCCGCTTGATACAAAAAACCGCTGGCAGTAGGCGTAAAGCAATAGTTGCCGCATGTTCCCATAGCATTGGGTTTGGTATCATCATCAACAGGAATACCTAGTAGACGACCTCCGCCTGATTCATTGTGAAGGTTGGCTGTTTGGCCGTTCGGACAAATAATAGTAATCTTTAAATCGGAGATATACGAATGTTCAATATCTATGCAGATACTTTGTAAATCATTGATGCTGCTAAGTTTTTGTCCGGTTATAAACTGAGAATATTCTAAATTCGACATAAAGAAAACACCTGTTTGATCGGGAAGTGCTAACGAACCCCCAGTGTATATTGGCGTGGGTTCAAGGTAAGGCGTAGAAGAAACAATTCCATTTAAACAAGCCTGCTCTCCAATGCAAATTTCGTGGTCGCCTGCCGTGCCGTTAAAGTGAGGGTGAGTGCTCACCAGTACTTTAACCTTTTCTTTGTTGAGGTTACTACAGCCTAAGGAATTGGTAACTCTTAGCTCTATGAAAATACCCGATGCATCTTGAAACAAACTGGTATAAGTGTCGTCTATCAAAGTATCTTTTTTGCTTAGCCATTTGTATTCGTTAATACTTGCGCTGCCGGCTGTGGAGTTGATGGCATCGAGAGAGATGCTTTGGCCCGGACAAATTTTTAGAATATCATTGCCACTTATTTCAGCCACCGGGTAAACGCATTTGTTACCACAACTTATCTTGCCTTCCCAAAAGCCATTTACGCTATTGTCGCTGGTGAAATTAAAGGTAAGGCAACCACCTAAATTAGATGTAGTGGGAGTGAGAGTGAGTCCGAGAAGATCGTCGTTGGTGAATTTACCAAGCATTGAGGTGGTAGTATTGGCTCCATCATAAACTCTTAGCGTGTCTTTTGAATCGAGATCAAAAGCATCGAAATTTATTTTGATAGCTACACCTGTGCTGCCATCGCTGCATAAAGTATAGGTTTTGTTTTCGTTGGCCGAGTAGCCTAAACCAGCTTGTGTGCCCGAATCGTAAAAAACGCCCGAACAAGTGTTGTCGGTCACTCCATCATTAATCACAAAGTTTTGCGCACACAACCACTGGCTAAGCAACAAGCTTGCACACAACAGTATGTTTTTACGCAAAAAAATCATCTTATCAATATTACTTCATTAATAGAACATTCACAACGCCCAATGGTTACAATTATTAAGACGCAAGTGTTGAATTGTGTTGCGCACAATAGTGAAAACAAAGTTTTGAGTATTGGCCGAAGAAAGTTAAATTTAGCCATGCGATTTAAAATTGTTTTACTATTTCTTTTGATGAGTGTTGCTGCGGTGGCACAGTTTATTCCTAATGCGGGACAGTGGCCGGGGCAGGTATTGTATAGAACAGACATTCCAAGTGGAGTTATGTTTTTCGAGAAAAATAAAATAGTGTACAATTTAATGAATCGCTCAACTCTGGGTGTTCATTCTCATGAAGAAGATGTGTTAAACGCTAAACGTGAAATAGCTGAACTTGCACCTTTAACTGTAGCAGCGGTAAAAGATTCAGGAGATAAAGTTGGATTTCATGCTTATGAAGTGATTTTTGAAGGAGCAAGTATTAATAGTGGACTGCAAGGACTCGAGTTTTCAGAAGAAAAGATAAATTATTTTAGGGGCAATGATAAAAGTAGGTGGGTCTCTAATGTGTCTCCTTGTGCGAAAATCAAGTATTCTAATTTGTATAAAGGAATAGATGCTCTTTTTTATTCTCCCAATGGAATTCCGAAGTATGATTTTATTATACATCCAGGCGGAAATATTCAAGATGTTAAAATGAAATACAATGGAGCGAATTCAGTTTTTTTAGATAATAATAAGTTACATGTTCAGCTGTCATTTACTCAAGTTGAAGAGTATATGCCTATAGCCTATCAAATTATAAACGACAGAAAAATTCGAGTAGATTCAAAATTCATTCTTAATGATAATGCAGTATCTTTTTCTGTGGGTAAAAATTACAACCCCAATTATGATTTGGTGATAGATCCTGTTTTGGTATTTTCAACATATTCTGGCTCAACTGCCGATAATTTTGGCTACACGGCCACTTATGATGAAGATGGTTTTTTGTATTCGGGGAGTACCGCTTTTGATGTAGGATATCCATATACTATTGGGGCATACGACAAGTTTTTTAATAGCACTTACAATGGGGTTCCTAATAATTGTATTTCAATCGCTACTAATTATTGTTGGGGAGTGAGTGATATTGCTATTACAAAATACGATACTAGTGGTACACAGAGAATATACTCCACTTATATTGGCGGTTTATACTGTGAGGTACCACACAGTTTGATTGTGAATACTAAAGGAGAATTGGTGATTTATGGAACCACGAGTTCTTCTGATTATCCAGTTACTTCCAATGCATACGACACAACTTTTGGAGGAGGATTTCCTATCGATTTAAGTAATGGTATTTTCGTGAATTATGTAAATGGCTCAGATATCATAGTTACTATTTTAAGTGCCGATGGGAGTTCTTTAGTAGGTTCTACTTTTTTGGGAGGTTCGAGTAGTGATGGCTTGAATGTTAGTTTGAGATTTAATTACGCTGACGAAATTAGGGGAGAAGTTATTACAGATAAAAATGATAATATTTATATCGCTTCATGCACTTATGGCAATGATTTACCTGTAAGCACAACTGCATTTCAAAATACCTTTGGAGGTAACGAGGAAGGAATATTGTTAAAATTTAATTCAGATCTTTCTCAGTTGACATGGGCCTCTTATTTAGGCGGGAATCTTAATGATGCGGCGTATTCTCTTGACCTTGATTCGGCGAATAATATTGTTGTGGCTGGAGGGACTTTTTCTAGCAATTTAAAAACAACTGCTAATAGTTTGAAACCCACCAATCAATTTGCTGATTTAGATGGTTTTGTTGGTGTAATTTCTAATGACGGTACTACTGTTATTGCCATGACTTATTATGGCGTTGATAATTTTGTTGAGGATCAAAATTATAATGTGAAGTTGGATAGGAATCAAAACATTTATTTGTTCGGCCAGAGTGTAAGTGCAGATAGTTCTATGATCCATAACGCTAGTTATTATGTTTTACATGGTGGTCAATTTGTGAGCAAGTTAAATTATGCATTAGACTCAGTTGTTTGGTCAACCACTTTTGGGCAAAATAATTATACCTTAAGTTTAAGTCCTTCTGCGTTTATGGTTGATTTGTGCAGTAAGGTTTATTTGTCGGCTTGGGGCAAAACAGCGACACTTCCTGTAACATCGGATGCGTTTCAAAGCTCTACCGATGGTAACGATTTTTATATTTTGGTTTTAGAAGACGACGCATCTGACATTTCTTACGCTAGTTTTTTTGGCGGAACAAGTGGCGAGCATGTTGATGGCGGCACAAGTCGTTTCGATAGAAAAGGAAAAATTTATCAGTCGATGTGTGCCGGCTGTGGCGCCAATAGTGATATGCCTATTTTTCCTGCAAATGCCGTTTCTCCCACCAATAATTCAAGCAATTGCAACAACGGCGTATTTAAAATGGATTTCCTAATCCCTAATGTTATCGCCGATTTTAAGTCGGCAACAGTGTGTTCTTCTCAATCTTTCCAGTTTAAAAACACGAGTTTAGTTCAGAAGAATACTTCCTTCTTATGGGATTTTGGTGATGGAAATACCTCTACCGATTTTCAACCCAACCATATTTATACTGCTGCAGGAAATTATACTGTAAAGTTGAAACTGACTGATCCTACCGCTTGTAATTTAGCCGATTCTATTGTGAAAATTGTAAAAGTACAATCCTACAAAACTGAAGATTTTGGTGTCGATACCATTTGTCAAGGGGAGTCGGCAACCATCAATTTCATACCTTCTAATACTTACACATCTTATTTATGGGTGCCTGGTAAATATTTGAATGACTCTACTATTTTACATCCAATATCTACTCCTTCACAATCGATATCATACGCATTGGTAGGCGATAATGGCGTTTGCAAAGACACTATGCTTTATGATATTATTGTAATTTCTTCATCGGGATTTTTAAGCGCCACGGCCGATAAAGATTCTATTTTGAAAGGTCAATCGGTTAATTTACATGTGCTACCTAATACCTGGTTGGTTAATTGGTCGCCAGCATCTACTTTAAATGATTTTATTTCTGTTAATCCAATAGCAAATCCGCAAGAAAGTACAACATACACGGTAACCTTGGCGGGGACTTCCAATTTAACTTGTGTTTCTTCCGACTCGATTTACATTTTTGTATATGATGTGATTTGTGATGAAAAGGATATTTATGTACCCAATATTTTCACCCCTAATGGAGATGGCAATAATGATTTGTTGTATGTGCGTGGAAACAATATTTTAGAATTGTATTTTGCCATTTATGACCGTTGGGGAGAAAAGGTGTTTGAAACCACCGACCAGAAAATAGGCTGGGATGGAATTTATAAAGGAATGAGTAGCGACCCAGCTGTATTTGTGTATTATTTAACGGTGAAGTGCCCTGGCGATAGAGAATTCTTTACCAAAGGGAATATAACGGTGATGAGGTAGTTTTCCTGGCGCGCGTTTATAAACGCGTGCCTATTTATTTGGCAATTTCATTGCCTTTAAACTTAAATTATATCGGGAAAGCTGCTTGTTAACAGTTGGTTCCAGATAATCATTAATCTTAAATATAAAGGCGTTGCAAACGCCAAATAAAAGTTCACGCGACAGAGTCGCGCGCCATTAAGGCACAAAAAAATCTCTCAACTTTCGTTGAGAGATTTTTTATATCTGGTTGACTATATTTTAGTACCCACCACCGCCGTATCCACCTCTATCACCACCACCTCTTCTGTCGCCGCCACCGCCGCCTCTTCTGTCGCCGCCGCCACCGCCGCCGCCTCTATTGAAGCCGCCGCCGCCGCCGCCACGAGCTGGTCTGTCGCCTTCTTCTCTCGGCTTAGCCTCGTTAACAGTGAGTGTTCTAGTCATAAATTCTTTTTTGTCTAAAGCCTCAATTGCTTGGCTTGCTGCAGATTCCTCTGCCATTTCAACAAAGGCAAAGCCTTTTGATCTTCCTGTGAATTTATCTGAGATAAGTTTCACTGAATTAACTACTCCAAATTCTGAAAATAGTTGAGTTAACTCTTGTTCTCCTGCTTGGTAGCTTAGATTTCCAACGTAAATTGTCATTGTACTGAATTTTAAATTAATTACTTTTATATTGTCGTGTATCAAAAGTGAAACAGCACAATATTTCACAAATATAAAATAATTTTTTGTAACAAATTGATTTTCAGTTTTAAAATGCTAATTAATTCATTCTTATGAGGTTGAAGAAATTGATTTTAGGGGCTTTGGCCATTGGTTTAAGTTCTTTTCTTTTCCATAAAGATTTAGTTATTGTTGATAAAAAGATGAGTGTGGGCTATAAAAAACCCGATTCTACCCGAACCATCGACGCCATCATTATTCATTCTACTTACAATGCTGCTGGCACAGATAGCTTTAGTTTAGATGGTTGTATTAAACAGTTTAGAGATTACGGTGTTAGCGCTCACTATATTATAGCGAGAGATGGTAAGATTTATCGTTTGGTAGATGAAGCCAATATTTCTTACCATGCTGGCAAAAGTTCTCTTCCCGATGGAAGAACCAATGTGAATAGCACCTCTATTGGTATTGAAATTATTACTACCAAAAAATCATCGCCTACCGAAGCACAATATCTTAAGGTATCTGTTTTGGTTAAAGATATTAAAACACGCTACGCCATAAAATACATTCAAGGTCATCATCAAATTGCACCGGGTAGAAAAACCGATCCATGGAATTTCGATTGGACTAAATTTAATGCATTAATACAATGAAGATAGGAATCATTAAAGAAGGAAAAGTACCTGCCGATAAGCGCATACCCTTCACACCAAAACAATGCAAAGAAATTAAAGAGAAGTTTGGTTTTGAAGTGGTGGTGCAAAGTAGTGAAGCACGAAGTTTTTCCGATGACTTTTACAAAGCCGAAGGAATAGAAATAGTTAATGATGTTAATGATTGCGATGTTTTGTTTGGCGTTAAAGAAGTGCCCGTTGATCAGTTGATTCCCAATAAAATTTACTTTTTCTTTTCGCATACCATAAAGAAACAACCTTACAACAAAAAGTTGATGAAGGCTTTGTTAGAGAAGAAAATCTCAATGGTAGATTATGAATGCCTCACTTACAAGACTGGCGATAGAATTATTGGTTTTGGAAGGTTTGCAGGGATAGTAGGTACATACAACGCTTTGTTGGCTTATGGTTTGCGCTTTAAATTGTACGATTTGAAACCAGCCTATCAATGCGCAGATAGAGCCGAGTTGGAGAAGGAATTGAAGAAAGTTAAATTGCCAAATATCAAAATTGTACTTTCTGGCGGTGGCAGAGTGGCCAACGGAACTTTAGAAATATTAAATACTTTGGGATTGCGAAGTGTGAGTCCGGAAGAAATATTGGTTACCTCTTTCAACGAGCCTGTTTATGCCCAATTGCACGGCGATCATTACTATCACAGAAAAGACAATGGTCGCTTCGATATGATTGAAATGGTGCAACATCCCGAAAGATATTTCTCTGTTTTTGCGCCTTACACCAAAGCCGCCGATATTTATATTTCATGCCATTTTTGGGATCCAAAAGGCGATGTTTTTTTCACTCGTGAAGATATGGTAGCCAAAGATTTTAAAATAAAAGTAATTGCCGATGTTACCTGTGATATCAGTGGTTCTGTGCCTTCAACCATTCGTTCATCAACTATTTCCTCTCCATTGTATGGCTTCAATCCCATCACAGGAAAAGAGGTGGATGCCTTTCATGAATCGGGCGTAACGGTAATGGCGGTTGACAATCTTCCTTGTGAATTACCGCGCGATGCTTCTAATGATTTTGGAAGAGCATTGATAGATAAAGTACTTCCTTATTTGTTGGGAAATGATGACGATAAAGTGATTGAAAGAGCAACGATTTGCAAGGGAGGGGAGTTGACAGAGAAGTATGCTTATTTGCGGGATTATGCTAGGTAATTAACTTACCAGTAAAAGCATTACTTAATGGCCTCCTGCAACAACTGCGCTTTATCCACAGGCACAACACCTACTTTCTCGCAAACCAAGCCGCCTGCAAGATTAGATATTCTAACTATATCTTCGTCGCTTAAGCCCGATGATAATGCCAAAGAGGCAACAGCAATAACCGTGTCTCCTGCGCCGCTAACGTCAGCAATATTGCGTATTTCGGCAGGTATATGAATTTCTTTTTCACCACAAATTAAAGCTCCTTTTTCCGATAAAGTGATTAGCAATTTATCAATGTTTAATTCTGCTTTAAATTGTTTGGCTTTCTCTTTAAGAGTGTCGAGGTTGAATACATCCCAATCTATTTTAGTGCCTTCCACAAACTCTTTCAAATTGGGCTTAAATAGCGTAGCGCCTTTGTACAAAAAGAAGTTCGCTTTTTTTGGGTCGACAGTAATAGGAATATTTTTGGCTTTCGCCATAGCGATGGTTTCGCTAATTATTTTCTCGGTTAAAACACCTTTGTTGTAATCTTCTAAAATGATAACATCAATTTTTTTAGTGTTCAACAGAGAAGAAATTTTTTCTAAAAAGGCCTTTTCAGAAGCGGCATCAAGGTATTCAGTCGTTTCTTCATCAACACGCAACATATGATGCGCCGAGCTAATTATGCGGGTTTTAGAAGTGGTTTTGCGCGTTGCATCAATTACCATTCCTTCTGCAGAAAGATTGCTTTCTTTCAATAATTCTAAGAAAGATTCGCCTTTGCCGTCGCTGCCAATTACGCCACATAGAATTGGCGTAGCACCTAAGGCAACAATATTTAAAGCTACGTTGGCAGCACCTCCCAAACGATTTTCACGTTTGCTAATAGATACCACAGGAACTGGAGCTTCGGGAGAGATTCGGGAAACATGTCCCCATAAATAAGCATCCACCATTGAATCTCCAACAATCAAAACTGTTTGATTGTTGAAGGATTCAAAGGCTTTTTCTATGGATGCTTTCGACATTTTTATGATTTCAATTTCGCCAAAGAAGCTTTAATTCTTCCAATAGCTTTTACCAAAACATCATCAGATGTAGCGTAAGAAATACGAATACATTCAGCAGAACCGAATGAATCGCCACCCACACAAGCAACCAATGCATCTTCCAATAAGAAGTTGGCTAAATCATCACCTGTTTTGATTGCTTTACCATTGAAAGTAGTACCTAAATAGTAAGAGATATCTGGGAAAATATAGAATGCGCCAGCAGGAACGTTTGTTTTCAATCCCGGAATTTCTTTCAATAAGCCCAAAATTAAATCTCTTCTTCTTAAAAATGCGATTTTCATTTCGCCTGTTAAATTCACACCTTCGTTAACCGCAGTGATAGTAGCTTGTTGAGCGATGGTACATGCACCAGAAGTAATTTGCCCTTGTAGTTTTGTACAAGCTTTGGCTATCCATTCCGGACCAGCCAAATACCCAATTCTCCAACCAGTCATCGCAGCACCTTTAGCCACACCGTTTACTGTGAAAACACGATCTTTTATAAAATCGAAAGAAGCCATGCTTGCCGTTACTTCGCCTGTGAAGTTGATGTATTCGTAAATCTCATCAGCCAACACATACAACTCATCATGTTTAACTATTTCTCTTGCCAATGCTTCTAATTCAGCCTTAGAATACACTGAACCCGAAGGATTACAAGGAGAAGAATAAACTACCAATCTTGTTTTAGGCGTGATAGCAGCAGCTAATTCAGCTGGCGTGATTTTAAAATCGTTTTCAATAGTTGCTTTAACTTCAACCACAACACCACCCGCTAGTTTTACTAAGTCGGCGTAGCTAACCCAGTAAGGAGCAGGTAAAATAACTTCGTCACCAGGGTTGATACAAGCCAGCATCACATTCGCAATAGAATGTTTTGCACCTGTAGAAACCACAATCTGGTTGGGTTTGTATTCAACGTTGTTTTCTCTTTTCAATTTATTGGCAATAGCCTGTTGCAACTCAGGATAACCTGGTACCGGAGGATATTTACTAAAGTTGTTGTCGATAGCTTTTTTAGCAGCTTCTTTAACGATATCAGGAGTGTTAAAATCGGGTTCACCAATACTTAAACTAATAACATCTAATCCTTGTGCTTTTAACTCGCGGCTTTTCGCAGTCATAGCGATAGTGGCCGATTCGATAAGGTCTTGCACTCTTTGTGATACGTGAGCCATTGTTTTTGATTTTAAATTAGTGGGGCAAAAATAGTAAATTAATTTACCTTTACACCCCATGCAGAAATTTGTAGAAAATATTAGAAATCGACACGACAACATCTATAAGGTGCTGTTGTTTTTGGGAACCATAGCTTTTATAGTGTTTTTGCTACCTCGAGAGGTGTCGTTTAAGTACGAATTTCAAAAAAATAAGGCATGGCAATACGGCGATTTATTTGCGCCTTACTCTATTCCCTTAATAAAGAATGTAGATGATTTGAGGTTAGAAAGTAAACAGCTAGAATCGAAGAAAAAACTATATTTCAAATACAACGAAGATGTTTACGATCAAAAGATAGTGCAATTTGAGTTGGAACTGATGGAAGCTATTCAGGAGAAATATGGCAAAGAAATGGAAGATGGCTTACCAGCCGATGAAATGAAAAAGGGCTACATGGATGTTGCGGATCCTGTTATAAGAGGGATTTACAAAAAAGGACTGGCGGATGCGCAAGGAGAATTAGGCAATTTGAATGACAGCGCTAGCTTTTATGTAGTGAAAAATAATATTGCTGGCGCCTATGCTAAAGACGATGTATTCACGCTAAAAAGTGCTGTTCAATTTGCAGAACACAATTTGCGCAAAGAGCACGATTACAAGGAGGTTATTTTGAAGGTGCTTGAGCAGGTATTGCGAAAAGATGCAGCCAATGTGGTATACGATGCGCGCAAAACGCAACTGGTGCTAAATACCGAACTAGCTAAATTAGAAACCGATGCAGGATCATGGGAGCAAGGCCGCTTAATTATTAGAAGAGGGGAGAACATCGATCAAGAAAAATTAGAGATTTTAAATTCATTTAAAAACAAATACGAATCGCAAATTCTAGAAAAGAACAAACGCTTAGTGGTGATTTTTGCTCAGTTGATATTGGTTACTATTGCGCTGGCTTGTTTCTTCTTGTTCTTGTATTTCTTCCGCAAAGAGATTTTTTTTAACAATCGTCACTTGGTTTTCCTGTTGATGCTGCTCAATATTTTTGCGCTCGCTACAGTAATTGCTTTAAAAGTGAGTTGGTTAAAAGTATATGTGGTTCCTTTCTGTTTGATTCCTGTAATTGTGCGTTCTTTCTTCGATACCCGAATTGCTTTCTTCACTCATTTGGTGGCTTTGATGATTGTTGGTTTTATGGTGTCCGATAGTTTTTCCTTTGTATTCTATCAATTCGTGGCGGGAATTATCGCAATTTTCGGATTCGCCAATTTCCGCCGCCGTTCGCAATTATTGGTTACATCGGGCATGGTGTTCGCTGCGTACAGTATAACTTTCTTTGCGCTTACTCTTTTGCAAGAAGGCGATTTTAGCAGAATCATGTGGCGAGATTTCATGTGGTTTGGCATCAGTTCTATGCTGATTATGTTTGCTTATCCGATGATTTTTGCTTTCG